>JBAUTA010000581.1:0-13525 GCA_049581985.1 Kovacikia sp. | reverse complement strand
CCCTTGACCTTCGATCGGCTTCTCCGAGGGCTTAAGCTGAGATTTCTTTTCAGCCCGCTCAGCCAACAATTGATTAATTCGTTCCGCTTGAGCTTCCAACCGCCTCAATTCATCCGCATAGGGCTGTTGATTCCCCTCTCGAAGTTGATGGAAGGGAACAAATGCCTTTTGCTTGACCGGGGCCGTCTGTTTCTTTCGTTTGGATGAAGTCTGTGCCTTGCGCCGACCGGAAGCTCGCTGGACTGCTTCAGCCTCTATTGCCTCCCCTGACGTTTGTGCCCTGTCCCGCATCTCGACAACCTTTGCCCCCTCCTGACCATCTCCCTCAGCAGAGCTGCCTGACTCTGGAGAAGGGTGTTTAGCAAGGTTCTTCTCGGTTTGGATTGTTCGAATAGCTCTGATTCGTGCTTGAAGTTCTTCCATGATCGGGGATAACCAGCTAATCTAACCAAGGGAACCATTCAGCAAACGTGACTGGATCGATCCCTTAATAGGGTTTAGTACAATTGTACTGCCAAACCCGTAATTAGCAACCCGAAATTTAGCGGTAGACTCTCCAGAAATAGGGGGCGCTCAGAGAATTTTCTAAGGAATTGGCGTCGAATGAAGTAATCGTTCGACGATCGCCCTCGCTCTCCGACCTCCCGCAGGAATCATCCGGTGAGATAGCACGTGGGACGCAAGATACTTTACATCGTCGGGCGTCGCATAATCCCGGTCTTCCAGGAATGCTAGTGCCTGCGCCGCCCGGAACAGCGCAACGGTCCCTCTGGGGCTAATCCCCAGGGTAATTTCCTCATCATGCCGCGTTGCCTGCACCAGATTCAGGATGTACTGTTGCAGCGATCGCTCCACCATCACCAGGGAACTTAACCGCTGCAATTCCTGCACTTCTGCCAATGAAATACACGGTTGTAGCTCACTAAATCCCACCCCCTCCTGAAGCCGTTGCAGCATTTGCAATTCCTCTGACTCCGTTGGATAGCCGAGGGAAAGAGACAGAGCGAACCGATCCATTTGAGCCTCTGGCAACGGAAAGGTGCCTTGATACTCGATTGGATTCTGGGTCGCAATCACAAAAAATGGACTGGGAACCTTCCGCGAAACCCCATCCACAGTTACCTGGTGCTCCTCCATCACTTCTAGCAGTGCAGATTGGGTGCGCGGTGTGGCCCGATTAATCTCGTCTGCCAGCAACACATTTGCAAAAACCGGACCTGATAGATATTCAAACTCACCCGATCTCTGATTCCAGATATTCGTTCCGGTGACATCTGTAGGCAGCAGATCAGGCGTACACTGAATTCGTTGAAACTTTCCGTCAATCGATCGGGCCAAAGATTTAGCAAGCAGCGTTTTGCCAACACCGGGAACATCCTCCAAGAGGGTATGTCCTCCTGAAATGAGCGCCACCAACAATAAGCGTATGGCATCTCGTTTACCGACGATTGCCTGACCTAGGTTTTCGATGAGGTCCTGAATCCGATCTCTCATACTAGCTACAAAGCTCCGGAGAATTTGACGGGCAGATACCTTAGTGTGCCCCATTCCACCCTAGAGATTCCATCCTGAAATAGGCAAAGGTCAAGGTGAAATTAGACTGAAACAATCCCTGGATTTTTAGCGAATACCAATTTAAAAAGCAACCAGGGCAGATGGAAACGGGAGGCAGGGGCTTTCGGCGTGAGCGCTTAGCCGAACGATGGCACCATTGGCAGGGGGGGCAAGCCCTGACACCCCACTTTTGTAATTAATTACACCCTATAGGTTAGGGAGATCATTCTTATAGAAGAAAGCCGCAACCCATTATCAAGCGGCTGCACCAAAATCCCAGATTTTGGTCCAAAGTCCAGTTTAAGTGAGCATTTAATGGGAGCGAACCTTTCTCACCCTAAAGAGGCAGTAAAACTACCGAGAAACTTTGAGCGTCAATAAACTGGCAATTTAGCTGATACCACTGCCCTTTCCCGATTCTGTCTGGTTAAGTTCACACATTCTTGGGGCTTCTTGTTGAAGCCTTCATTTCTCTGCTTCAGAAATTCAGGGAAAATCCCATTTTTTAACTGATAGGGAAATGATTAGACTGCGAATAATTAAGCATTTTTGAGATGTACCATCGAATATTCTCGTGATGACCTCCTCCGCATCTATTGGATATGTGAGCGCTGCTCGCACACTGGCCTCTTTGAGCCAGCAAAGAGCGACGGGTGAATTGACGTTGAGCAACGGAGAACGCCACTGGAAGCTATATTTCTTTCATGGTCGGTTGGTTTATGGAACGGGTAACTTCCATCGGGTGAGACGCTGGTACAGGGCAGTCAAGCAGCATCATCCCACCTTCTGTAGCTCCTACCTCCCCCCGGATGAGCCGTGGGAGTACCATCTGTTGAGCCACGATGTGACCCGCAATCAATTGCGCGTACCCCAGGCTCAGGCAATCATCAAGGTGAGCCTGGAAGAAGTTCTGTTTTCGTTGATTGGCAACCCATTGATGAACAGCGAATGGCACTCAATGGAACGGTTTGCCTTCAAAAATAACTCTGCCCTGAGTCTGCTTCTGTCATCGCCTCAGGTTGAGCAAATTTTGCACCGGGCTCAAAGTCTCTGGAAACAGTGGAAGAAGTTGGAACTGGATACCCTGAGCCCCTATAGCGCCCCAGTTTTAAGACAGTTGCCAGTGACGGAAGGCAGTGATGCGATGGCCCTCCCAGATAAACTTAATCCATTTCTAACCGGACAACACACCCTCTGGGATATTTCATCCCAGGCTCAGCGTCCGATAACGGCAGTAACTCGTTTCTTACTACCCTGGGTACAGCGAGGGGCGATCGCCCTGGAAGAACTACCAGATCTTCCCTCTCTAGCTCAACAGTCCTGCTCTATCTCAACTCCAGAGAAGCGGCGAGCAAGACCTGTGATCGCCTGCATTGATGATAGTCCCACTGTAGGACAGGTTTTAGCAGCTATCCTGGAGCCTGCCGGATATCGAGTGCTAAATATTCAGGAACCCCTATCGGGCATTGCAACCCTGGTTCAACACAAGCCGGATTTAATCTTCCTGGACCTGATCATGCCTGCTACCAGCGGTTATAACCTTTGTAGCTTTCTGAGAAAAACACCTGCCTTTCAAAGTACACCGATCATTATCCTGACCAGTCAGGATGGGCTAATTGATCGCACCCGTGCCAAAATAGCGGGTGCTTCAGATTTTATGACAAAGCCGCCTAATACGGAGACGTTAATCAGTTTGGTTCAAAGTTATCTGGGGGCAATGATGCCGATCGATTTTCTGTAAAGTCTCGCCTCTATTTGTCTTGAGTAAGCACTGCTCTGGCGGTAAGACAGTCCAACTGGATTTGCGCCTTCAGTGCTTCCAAAGACGCGAATTTCTGTTCTGGTCGCAAAAACTTTTTCAGGTGTACCAGCAACGTACGTCCATACAGCTCCCCTGCCCAGTCCAATAGGTGAACTTCGACAACCTGAATTTTGCCCTCCACCGTTGGGCGAACGCCGATGTTCATAACGCCCAAGAGAGTCGGATCCGCAACTAAATCAGACTCATTTCCCTCCTCATAGAGATGAACCTGAACAGCATAGACCCCCTGCTTGGGCACAAACTTTTCGGATGGAAGCTGCAGGTTGGCAGTCGGAAACCCTAGAGTTCGCCCAAGTTGCTGTCCTTGAAAAACCTTTCCAACCAGACAATAGGAGCGCCCTAAGAGGCGGTTAGCAATCTGTAGATCTCCAACTTGCAAAGCCTGACGGATAGCAGAACTACTGATGCGTCCGCCCTCCAAACTTTTGAGCGGCGCGATCGTGACTGCCACACCATGGGTAGCGGCGATCGTCTGCAAATCTGCCGCAGTTCCAGCCCGCTGCCGACCAAAACAAAAGTCCAAACCCACGCTCACATGTTTCGCTCGCAACCCTTGCACCAGAATATTTTCAACAAATTGCTCTGGGGATAGTTCGGCTAGTTCCTGGCCAAACGGCAAGGAGACAAGTTGCTCAACTCCCATGGCTTTAAGCAATGCTCCCTTCTCATTCAACGGAGTAAGCAAAAGCCGGGATTGACCACTAAAGAATTCCTGCGGATGCGGATGAAAGGTGACGACAGTCGCATAGATACGCTCTGCGGCTGGTTCCTCAGCGCACGATAAAACAGGCTGAATTACCTGTCGATGCCCCAGGTGAACCCCATCAAAATTTCCGAGAGCAACAGCAGTTGGAGTAAGAATAGTCGTTAGTGACGAAGTAACCCACACGCTTTACATTTTTACACATTTTGTTGGGCTTAACGACATTTAGCCTTCTAAACCGAAACCTTGATTTCGGAGGCAGAGTCGAGCGAATTAGCCCCTGGAGGAGTCTTAGCCGGAACAATTTGAATTGAATGCCCTTCTTTTGCCATCAAGCTATTGGGGAATTCCTGCTTGACCTGCGCTCCAACCTGATCTAGAAATTGATCGTTATGCAACGGGTCATGATGGAAAATGACTAAGGTTTTGGCGTTTGCCGCCTTTGCCAGCTTAACCGCTTCTTGCCAGGTTGAATGCCCCCAGCCTTTTTTACTGTTCTTTTCTGATTGATATTCTTCGTCCGTGTAGGTTGCGTCGTAGATGAAAACATCAGCATCGTGGGCCAGAGCTAAGACATTCTGATCCAGAGAACCGTCGCTCAAATGTTCAGTATCGGTCACATAGGCGGCAGCATATCCCTGCCAGTTGACTCGATAACCTACCGCTTGACCGGGATGATTTAGCATTGCACTTTCAACTACAATGCCGTTTCCAATCTCGATCGGGTGCCCCACCTCAATATCGTAAAACTTGAGGTCAGCCCCCATAATTTGCAACGGTACCGGGAAGTTGGGGTGAAGCATCTGGTCGTTCAGACGTTGTTCAATCGTTGAGCCATTGGGAGCAACCGCACCGTAGATATGAAACCGATTTCCCTTTGTAAAAGCAGGCTCAAAAAAGGGAAAGCCTTGAATATGGTCCCAGTGGGAATGAGTGAAGAAGATGGAGGCTTCTAAGGGCATTTGGGGCAAAAGGGAGCGGCCCAGTACCCGAATTCCTGTCCCACCGTCGAAAATCAGGCGAGCGCCCCCTACTTGCATCTCAACGCAGGGAGTGTTCCCCCCATACCGCACCGTTTCGGAGCCTGGAGAGGCGATACTGCCTCTTACGCCCCAGAAGGTGACTATGAACTGATCTTCCGTATTGGACATGGATGTTTCTTGAAAAATCCTAGCGAGTTTCTAGGGCTGGCATTCTCTTTTAATAATTTCTAGAAAGCCTAACCTAACTTGTCATCAGCTTTGAAAAACTAGCGTCTAGAATGCCCCTTCATCGCAGCTTTATAAAAATTCTTAGCTTTGTCAGTGATCAAGATCGCTTGAGCTAGTGATCTTAAGCACCAGATAAACTTCCCCTCTATTCAAACTTTACCGTTCTTGTTAGCTCTTTGAAAGAATCTACTGAAAGCCTTGCATTAAGATACCCCGCAGCTTTATTAGATAAACAAAATCGTTACAAAATTCTCTTGTGAGGTGAAGCATGGATGAACTTTTGGGGTGAGGTCAGGAGTCGGAAAAGGCCAGGTCAAGGGATGGGGGTCAGAGAAAATACATGATCCTGTAAATCTTTTAACCCTGTTGGGGACGTCAAATTGTATTGCAGGGGGGTGATTGTAATGTAGTTGGTACGAATTGCCTGCACATCGGTTGGAAATGGTTTACTAAGTTCGTCTAACTCTTCGACCTCTTCCAGAAGTTCGCCAGCTAGCCAGTAGTAGGTTTTGCCACGGGGGTCAATCCGTTTTTCAAAAACATCAACATAACGCCGGATGCCCTGACGGGTCAGGAGCACACCTGCGATCTCCCTGGCTTCAACAGCCGGCACATTGACATTTAGCAATAACAATTCTGGCAGCGGTTGTTTAGCAAGTTGGGCAACCAGAGATTCAGCAAAGGCTGCGGCTGGCTCAAAATTACGCGATGAAAAGCTGCATAGGCTAAATGCAATGCCAGGAATCCCTTCGATGACGCCTTCCATTGCCGCTGATACCGTTCCCGAATAAAGCACATCTGTGCCGAGGTTAGAACCGTGATTAATCCCTGAGAGGACCAGATCAGGCGGACTGTCGAGCAGGGCCCAAAGCGCCAGCTTGACGCAATCTGCTGGAGTCCCAGAACAGGCCCAGGCTTTTACCTTGGGATGAAATACGGACTCTACATGCTCAGCTCGAATCGGTTGGTGCAGGGTTAGTCCATGTCCGGTTGCCGATCGCTCCTGGTCAGGGCATACCACTGTAACTTCGTGACCTGCCTCTGCCAGATGGTTTGCCAGGGAGCGGATACCAAGGGCGAAGACGCCATCATCATTGCTAATTAATAGTTTCATTGTAGGTTGACCGTTGTCTGTTGCAAGAAGCCCGAAGGCAAAGGATAGAAGATATGGCCGTAGCCCGATTGGTTAGAACGGGGTGCAGGGGTGAAAGGGAAAGGGAGGTTTTTAGCACCCAAACCCATGGGCTATTTTAGTCATGCCATTATTTTTGCCATTCTGATTGGTTTGCTGCCGCTCTATTCTGACCCATTGGATAAAGAACAACTTCTGCAAGAAGTCTGTTTCAACCTCTAAACTGTTAGGATGAAGAGTGCTTTGCCCTTTGGGGCTTGTTAAAAAATAACCTGATGGCGGCGCGTTACGCCGACGCCAATCCCACCCTGCTGTTCGGTCAAGCTGTTAGGATAAGGGGTATTTGCCCTTACCGTATCCAAACCCAGTATTCCTTGTTAATCCCAAAATAATTCTTCCCATGACTGTTCAGTCCAAAGACCTTGAAACTCAATTAGAAGCCATTCGCCAGGAAGCGCAACAAGCATTGGTGGCAGCAAATACGCTGGAGCAACTGGAACAGCTGCGGGTGAAATATCTGGGCAAAAAGGGACCGATTCCACAGGTTCTAGGCGGAATGGGAAAGCTGGATGCAATCGATCGCCCCCGGATTGGTGCATTGGCCAATGAGGTCAAAGAAGCGATTCTGCAAGAGCTCGATCGACGACGAGCAGATTTGCAAGCGGCTCAGATTCAAGCAATGCTTGAGGCAGAAACCCTGGATGTGACAATGCCCGGAGTGTTTCGGTCTCAAGGGCGGGTTCATCCCCTGAATCAAATGACCGATCAGGTGATTGATATCTTTGTCGGCTTGGGATATACCGTTGCTGAAGGTCCTGAGATGGAGACGGATTACTACAATTTTGAGGCATTAAATTTCCTGCCAGACCATCCAGCACGGGATATGCAGGACACGCTTTATTTGCCAGATGCCAATCTCCTGCGGACCCACACATCCTCAGTACAAATCCGCTATATGGAGGCAAATGACCCACCGATCAGAATTGTGATTCCAGGACGCTGTTACCGACGGGATACGGTCGATGCCAGTCACACTGCCGTATTTAATCAGATTGAATTTTTGGCGATCGATGAGGGTCTAACCTTTACCGATCTAAAGGGCACCCTGAAAGTCTTTCTAGAGCAGATGTTTGGAGAAGTTGCTATCCGCATGCGTCCCAGTTTCTTTCCCTTCACGGAACCTTCTGCCGAGGTTGATTTGGAGTGGAAGGGGCGCTGGCTGGAGATCATGGGGTGTGGCATGGTTGACCCCAATGTATTAAAAGCAGTCGGATATGATCCGGAGATTTACACTGGATTTGCTGGCGGCATGGGTGTTGAACGTCTGGCAGCAGTGCTCCATCAAATAGATGATATTCGACGCTTATACACCAGCGACCTGCGCTTTCTAGAACAGTTTTAGAGAATTTCCCAGCAAGCAACCCTGAAAAAACCAGTAGCGAAAGACCGTTCGCTCCCCAGAGCAACAAAAATTTTGCAATCCTTCCTTTAAGAATTGCAAAATAAAAGACATGAACCCCAGGGCAAGCTCCGGTTATTGCTCTACTCTATTGTTGGGCTACTCTATTGTTGGGCTACTCTATTGTTGGGCTACTCTAGGGGACGGGGAATTTGCTCGAAGAAATTCAATAACATCGACCCCTGCAATCGTCAGGACTCAGCATTCGGCAGGGATTCATTCAGCCATTGCCAAGGTTTTCGCCCGAATGCTAAGCCCCACAATGAATTGGGTTTATTGTGGCCTCATTCCTAAGTGGCGGTATTGCCACGGATATTCATCCGATTAACCATTGCTTGAAGTCGTTCTAAGGGATATTCCGCAAGGAAGCTATCCCATCGCTTGGCTTGACCGGCTGAATTGTAGACATACAAAATCCCGTTAATAGTTCGGCTGGAAACAACTAAATTTAGTGCTCTAGCCCAATTGAGACACTGGGTCAACTCGTGCTGAGTCATAGGTGAAAATGGGGTAACGAGATTGTTGTGATCTTGAAGTCATACCAATTTAAAGAAGAAGAATCACAGACGGGGGTGGGGGGTTAAGCCTCCAGCCAGGGGTTCCACCGTTCGGCTGAGACGGACGGCGCGGCTTGACTAAGCGTTCACCGACCATCGCAGCCGAACTGCGCTCCCACCAAAGCTTCCGCACCCGATTTCCATCTGTTGTGCTTGCCCTTTAAATTGGTATCAGAATCTGACAGGAGTGAAGAATCTGAAGACAATCCTAATCTCAGGTATTGGCAAATACATAGCTTTTCGCCCCTACCGAAATGAAAATTATTAAACTCCGAACCAGTAGTATTCTCAATATTTAGACTGCGATGGGAGTTGCCTGCTGCTTAGTCGCCAGTTCCTCTAGACGTCGAATACGCTCCTGCACCGGAGGATGGGTAAGGAACAGCGCTTGTAACCCTTCTTTGGAAAGCGGATTAACAATCAACAAAGGAGACATGGTAGGATTCCCGTTCATAGGAATCTGATGGCCTATCTCTTCCAATTTTTCCAGGGCACGGGCAAGGGCGATCGGATTGCCTGTAATTTCAGCAGAGCCTAAATCCGCTGAATACTCCCGGGTACGGGAAATTGCCAATTGAATCAGGGAGGCGGAAAGGGGAGCGAGAACAATTAAAAACAGCAATCCCAATGGGTTTGGCCCCTGGCGATGATTACGGGTGACCGAACCATACATTAACCCAAAGCTGAGGATTTGCCCCAGATAGGTAATTGCACCTGCAATTGTGCCTGCTACTGCTTGAGTTAAGGTATCGCGGTTTTTGACATGGGTTAGTTCATGGGCCAGGACAGCTTCTAGCTCCACTGTTGTTAGCAAGTCAAGAATTCCGGTAGTGACCGCGATCGCAGCATGTTCTGGGTCACGTCCAGTGGCGAAAGCGTTGGGTGATTTTGTAGGCACGACAAATAGCTTAGGCATCGGGATTCCGGCCCGCTCGCTCAGTCGAGCTACCATCTCGTAGAGTTCTGGTGCTTGCTCACGGGCAAAGGGTTGGGCTTGATAGGCCGCCAGGGCTGCCTGATCAGAGAAAAACCAGGAACTAAAGCTACTAAGAGCAGCCAGAATCAAGCCAATGTATAGCCCCTGCTCATTTCCAACTAGATAGTAGCCTCCTAACACCAGCAGCCCACTGAGCAACCCCAAGAGCGCAGCCGTCCTTAACTGATTACCAAACATATCTGTATTGTTAGCAACTATAAAATTCAAGGGTCGTTCATACTTTCCCAAATCCTGAAACGATTTACCTCTAGCCTGTGGGAGAATTTAATCTCTGTCTTTGGTTTATAGCCATAGCCCTATTAGTTAGGACGGGGTGCAAGGGGAAAACCCTGGCTGGAGGCAACGCCCCCACTCCCCCTTTAATCCTCTGTCCTAATCAATCTGGCGATAGCGATAGCTTTGATTGAGTCGTTAGTTTCAGGCTCCAGGCGATCGCCCTCATCTTCCAAAGCTTGAAGCCTTACAGATTGTCAATGATAATGGGCAGGTGGCAGTTGCCAGCAGTTAAGCTATACTACACGTATACTACAAATGTGCGCCACAGATGGGCCACAGATGGGCCACAGATGGGCCACAGATAGGCCACAGATAGGCCACAGATGCTGCACCTGTATGCCCCAGAATAGATACGACGAGTCAACCTCTGTTCACCTTCTCACCCCACCCCCAAACCTTTAACCCCTACCACTCAGGATTTTCAACGTGACAGAACCAGGAGCCTACAAGGATACCGTTAACCTACCCAAGACTGGCTTTGATATGCGTGCCAACGCTGTTAAGCGGGAGCCAGAACTCCAAAAGTTTTGGGCAGAGCGGCAGATTTATTACCATCTGTCTCAAACCAATCCGGGTGACCTGTTTGTGCTGCACGATGGTCCTCCCTATGCCAATGGCTCTCTGCACATCGGGCACGCCCTGAACAAGATTTTGAAAGATGTGATTAATAAGTATCAACTGCTTCAAGGGCGAAAGGTGCGTTACGTTCCCGGTTGGGACTGTCATGGGTTGCCGATCGAGTTAAAAGTACTGCAAGCCATGAAGCCAGAGGAGCGCAAGCAACTCACTCCCTTGAAGCTGCGCCAAAAGGCAAAGGAATTTGCCCTTAAGACCGTGGATGAGCAGCGAGAAAGCTTCAAACGCTACGGGGTCTGGGGCGATTGGGATCATCCCTACCTGACCCTCAAGCCGGAGTACGAAGCGGCTCAAATTGGCGTGTTTGGGCAAATGGTTTTGAAAGGATACATCTACCGGGGACTGAAGCCCGTGCATTGGAGTCCCAGTTCCAGAACTGCCTTAGCAGAAGCGGAGCTGGAATATCCAGAGGGACATACATCGCGATCGCTCTATGCGGCCTTTGAAGTCACCTCCCTTCCCCCGGCGCTGCAAGGTCCGCTCGATCCTTTTCTAGGAGCGTTAGCTGTCGCCATCTGGACCACCACCCCCTGGACGATTCCCGCCAATCTGGCAGTCAGCGTCAACCCCGAACTGGTCTATGCCGTTGTCGAAACTGGAGCCAAAAGCCAGGCGTCAACAACCAAAATGGGGCACATTCGCTACCTGATCGTGGCGAAGGATTTAGTCGATCGCCTCTCGGAGGTGTTAGGCACGACCCTGACGGTACAGGCCACGATGATGGGAAAAACGTTGGAACATACCACTTATCGCCATCCCCTGTTCGATCGCCAGAGCGAAGTTGTGATTGGTGGTGATTACGTTACCACTGAGTCAGGCACAGGTCTGGTACACACTGCCCCCGGTCATGGTCAGGAGGACTATCTGGTGGGTCAGCGTTACGGGTTGCCCATCCTCTCACCTGTGGATGACGATGGCAACTTCATGGCAGAAGCAGGCCCCTTTGCCGGATTGAACGTTTTGGGCGAAGGTAATGGGGCGGTTGTCAAAGCATTGAAAGAGGTGGGTTCCCTCTTAAAAGAAGAACCCTATATCCACAAATATCCCTATGATTGGCGGACTAAAAAACCCACTATCTTTCGGGCAACGGAGCAGTGGTTTGCTTCCGTAGAGGGGTTTCGGGAGGAGGCACTGAAGGCGATCGCCGAAGTGACCTGGATTCCGGCACAGGGGGAAAATCGGATCACCGCCATGGTGGCGGAACGATCGGACTGGTGCATTTCTCGCCAGCGCAGTTGGGGGGTCCCCATTCCCGTGTTCTACGACGAAGAGACGGGTGAACCCTTACTAAATGCGGATACGATCGCCCACGTGCATGCAATCATCGCCAGGCAGGGTTCGGATGCCTGGTGGGAATTGGCGGTGGCAGAACTGCTGCCAGAGAAATACCGCACCAATGGACGCACCTACCGCAAGGGCACCGACACAATGGACGTGTGGTTTGATTCCGGGTCTTCCTGGGCAGCAGTTCTCAAAGGAGATGGCGAGATTGGGCAAGGGAGAACTGGGGAGATCTCGACCTCACCCCCGCCCTCACTTGCCTACCCCGCTGACATGTACCTTGAAGGGTCCGATCAACATCGGGGTTGGTTCCAATCCAGTTTGCTGACGAGCGTGGCTGTGAATGGACATGCTCCCTACAAATCCGTTTTGACCCATGGATTTACGCTGGATGAACAGGGACGCAAGATGAGTAAGTCTGTGGGTAATGTGGTTGATCCCATGGTGGTAATCAACGGGGGCAAAAACCAGAAGGAAGAACCGCCCTACGGAGCTGATGTGCTGCGGCTATGGGTATCTTCCGTGGATTATTCTTCAGATGTGCCGATCGGCAAGAACATCTTGAAGCAACTATCGGATGTTTACCGCAAGATCCGCAATACAGCCCGGTTTCTGTTGGGGAATCTGCACGATTTTGATCCGGCAAAAAATGCGGTGGCTTATGAGCAATTGCCTGAACTCGATCGCTACATGTTGCACCGGATCACAGAAGTTTTCAGGGAAGTGAATGAAGCGTTTGAGAGCTTCCAGTTTTTCCGTTTCTTCCAAACGGTGCAAAATTTTTGTGTGGTGGATCTGTCCAATTTCTATCTTGACATTGCCAAAGATCGGCTCTACATCAGTGCCGCAGAGTCCCCTCGGCGGCGCAGTTGTCAAACGGTGCTAGCGGTTGCTCTGGAAAACCTGGCCCGGGCGATCGCCCCTGTCCTATCCCATATGGCGGAGGATATCTGGCAATTTTTACCCTATCCAACTCCTTTTAAGTCTGTCTTTGAAGCCGGTTGGGTAAGACTAGAAGATGAGTGGAAAGCCCCTGACCTGGCAGAAAAATGGCAGACTTTGCGTCAACTCCGGGCAGAGGTGAATAAGGTGCTGGAGCAAGCACGGGCAGAAAAGGCGATCGGGTCTTCTCTGGAAGCCAAAGTTCTGCTGTATATCCCCGATCTCCAACTGCGACAGTTGCTCCAGACTCTTAATCCTGCCAATAGTCTAAGCAGCAATCAAGTGGATGAGCTGCGCTATCTGTTCCTGACTTCCCAGGTTGAATTGCTGGAGTCCGGGGATGGGTTAGGGGGAGTAAAATATAGCACTCAATCTGACCAATGGGGAATTGGTGTGGTGGATGCGGCGGGGGAAAAATGCGATCGCTGTTGGAACTACTCCATCCATGTTGGCGAATCTCCTGATCATCCTTTGCTCTGTGAGCGATGCATTCCAGCCCTGGAAGGAAAGTTCTAGAAAACGGGGGGAAGGGGAGGGGGAACCCATGATCGGCAATTTTCAAGCGTCGATCGGGTAGAAGTCCCAGGATGATAAGAGCGGAGTAGGAATGCTCACCCTCCCGCCCTCTCACCATCGCCCCCTTCTCCAGCCTTTTCTCCCTAGCAGCCTGTCGGGGAGACTCTCCTCGTCCCCAGGATCCTCCTGGGAATGCCTGTCTGGAGGCTCTGCCTCTAATCAGATGGAGGCAGAGCCTCCAGTTTTACGTTCCCAGGCAGAGCCTAGCAACGAGAACTTCGATTACTCCGACAGGCTGCTAGGGCAACCGACGAGACTATGCTAATAGTCCGTCAGGAGCGATTTGAGAATTACAAATTTTGCACCATGGGGGAGTGGGGGCGTTGCCCCCAGCCAAGGGTTTCACCCCTGCACCCCGATCCTGATTAATAGGGCTAAG
>JBAUTA010000580.1:0-1879 GCA_049581985.1 Kovacikia sp. | reverse complement strand
CGAGAAAATTTCCCTAAGCTACAGAAGCCTGTCCACACTACAACTGCGACTGAGACAAGTAATCTATGAGCGACATTCAAGAGAAAATTAACCAAGAGCTTGCAGAAGCTCGTTCTGTGTGTGATGTGAATGGTAGCACTTCCCCTGAGTGTGCTGCTGCCTGGGACGCTGTCGAAGAACTACAAGCCGAAGCTTCCCACCAGCGGGAAACCAAACCCAAAACCTCATTTGAGCAATACTGTGACGATAACCCGGAAGCAGCTGAGTGCCGTCTCTATGACGATTGAGATTGGGTGATCTCAATTAGCTAAGTTGCCGCACCTCCTATCGTTCTTAAGGATTATCCTTCTCAAGGATAAGGAACTTGATCATTCCAAAAAAATGGCAGAACGGGTTTAACGGCATCCTCCCAAGCGACATAAAGCCAAGCGACATAAAGCCAAGCGACATAAAGGTACTACAAACCCGCCTTTTCCCTATTGTGGATTGATTGAGTTCTGGTCCCTAAGTTGAGCAAGTAGCTAAAATGTTAACCAGCATTTAGGCTACTTGCTTTTCGTGTGCGATCGCGGTTAGCTCTTTCGCCTCCTCCTCTTACCCCTTTGCTTCTTCATCCCCGTTATCTATCCTTTTCCCTCCCCATGCCCACCCCTCCCTGGCTTCAATCACTCGTTTGGACAGACTATCGGGTTGCTGTCCTGTTTACTGTTCTACTTCCACTCATATTGCTCATTTGGGCAATTGCCAAAAAAACTGAAGCGATTCAGAAAATACTTCTCATTTACTGGCGTGTGGCTAGTCTGTTGGCAATCACCGTGTATTTATTGATTGGCGCACTCCCGATCGGCTTTGTGGCGGGGTGGTTGGCGCGGGTGCTGATCCTGATTTCCCTCTGGTTTTGGGTTGATTTAAATGAGGAGGTGATTGAGCAACCCAAGAGTCCACTCAAGTTAGCCTTTACCTCCTGGCGGTGGGCCGTGTCGATTTATTGCGGCTTAGGAGCGTTGGGCCAAATCCCAGTACTGCGTTGTGCCTTTCTGCAGCAAGATGCCCTGGTTAAGGAACCGCTGTGTCGCCTCTGGCTAGAGCCACCTTGGGCATTCAAAGCATTTTTCCATGCTAACACCTACCCCTGGTTCCTGAGCTTTGTAGGAATTGCTGGGTTATCCATCTACGTCCTTTATCTGGCTTATTTTGTCCTAATCCGACTTGGTAAGCAGGGCCGATCGGCAACGGGACAATAGTCTGCCAGGCAATCGCCTGCTAAGGAATGGGAACAAAATCAACCCAATATTCTGTAGGGGCTTCGCCCCCAATCCCCCCTGGTATCTTCAATCTAAAATCCTATGGGTAAATTATCCCGTCTGGAGCAATATACTGAAAAGCGTCGTCAGGAAGTTTTGCTAGTACTGGCAGAAATAGACGGTAATCCAGATCAAATTGCAGTTTATAGGGGCTTTTCGAGTTCTCTCGTGCAAGCGACCGCCTTTGATCCGGATGTGCCGATGTTGCCTGAAAGTGCTCGGATTTTGACCATCGATCGCCTGCTCGGTCCCTACGATCCCCAAAATCCTCATTATTTAGAGAAAGCATTAACCTGGGAAACCATCCAACCTCTTCTTAACGAGGTAGGGGTCTGATACCTCTAGATATTTTTTTAATTCGCCCCCTTATTTCTAGAGGGAATCTAATTCCAACTCCAACTTATCGCTGTAGTCCTATGGGTTAGGACGGGGTGCAAGGTTTCACCCCTGGTGGGGGCAACGCCCCCACTCCCCTTTAATCCTCTGTCCTGAATTAACCTGGCGATAGCTATAGCCCTGTTCAAGGGTGTGAGGTCCAGTGAGGGTGCTTCGCGCCCCACTGTGCCTCGCATTTC
>JBAUTA010000579.1:0-6554 GCA_049581985.1 Kovacikia sp. | reverse complement strand
GCAGGGGTGGAACCCCTGCACCCCTTTCAAAACTTTCGTTTTGGCTACTAGCTACTTAGCAGTGTCGTTTTCCAGGGCATTCAGCAATTTTTTGGCAACCACGGCTCCTGCAACCACGCCACCAATGACCCTGGCAATGTTGGCTGCTTGCTGCAAGCCGTTGCCCCTGTGAGGGTCAAACACTTCATCTTTGAGCCACTCGGCGGTAGCCTTAAAATTGTGAATTGGGGTGGGCAAAAGTTCAAGATAGGTGCCCTGGCGAATTAAATGACCGGCTTCACCGGTAACTTCAATTTGATTGAAGAGATTGGCAATACTTTCTTCCAATCCTACTTTCAACAGAGTGCCTCGAATATTGACTTTGGCAGGCTTGAGGGCATATCCCAGGGCCAGTGCTCTCAGGTTATCAGCGATCGCGGCTCCCTGTTGATAGGCAACCTGCGCGGTCGGAGGGAGGGGTTTTGGGGCGGGCTGCTGCTGTTCGGTGCTGGTAAGCGGGTTAGTTTGGGGGGCGGGTGTTTCATCGTGATCCTGTTGAGCCGGAGCAGGCTGTAGATCTACGGCACAGTCTCCACCGGCAAATACTTCTGAAAAATCAGGCAATTGCAGCGTAGGCGTGACGTGCAGTCGCCTATGTTTATCTCGATGTTTCTCAGGAATGGGCAAGGATTGGATCAGGGGATGGGTCATGGTTCCGGTCGTCCAGACAATGGTTCCTGCCGCCAGGGTTTGGGTCTGGTTGGTGTGACTGTAAACAATCAGGTTGGGGCGAACTGCTGTGACTTCTGCCCCCAGCAGAAACTCAACTGGGATGGTGCGGTGCTGTAGCGCGGTTTGGGCAGTCTTTTGCAAGTCGCTGTTGATGTCACCAGCAAGAATTTCCTGACCATGATTGATTAAGACAACCCGCACTTCTGTGGGGTTGCCCCCCAGCGCCTGATACCACTGGGGCAGCAAATCGGCCAGGGTTCCTGCCATTTCCACACCAGAGGGTCCGGCTCCGATAACAGCCGTGGTTAGCAGGTGGCGACGTTGTTCCCCAGCTTCCATCTGAACTGCTCGTTGTAGACAATCCCGCAGATGACGGTCGATCGCGATCGCATCCGCCTGGGTTCGAAATGAGAACGCATTTTCCTGCGCACCCTCCACCCCAAAGTAACCCGCAACGCTGCCGAGTGCCAGCACCAGATTACTGTAGCCATAGCAATCGCCGCCCACAAGTTGCACCTGTCGCTGCTGCAAATCAATTGACTGGGCCGTATCCTGAACAAAAATAACCCCGCTGTGGTTGAGTAATTCAGCGTAACGGGGGACGACCTGATTGGCATCCATTTCACCACTGAAATACTCATACAGGAGGGGCTTGAAGCAAAAGCGATCGTTTTGGTCAATTAAAACAACAGAACGGGGATAGTGCTGATGGCTTAGATGTAAGGCAGTAAAAAGCCCAGCAAATCCACCGCCTAAGATTACGGTCTGATAAATCGGCTTGGTCATCGCTTAGATTCCACTCATTTCAAAATCTCGTTTGGATTCTTGCCCTGGAACAGCAAATTTGCAGCCGTGTTGTGAATTCCAAACTCGTCCCCTAGCTGTGCTCCCAACGTGCCATGGAGGAACAGAATGCCTAACATCAGGATGCCAATCCCTAAGTAGCTCCACTGCACTTCTCGGATGTTGTCTTTGCGCCAGCGGTAGCGCTGTAGACCTCGCCACAGGGTTAGACCCACGATCGCCGCCAGTACTAAAATTCCACCTAATCCATGTAACAGCATGGTTAGATTTACACTCAATCCCCAGGCACTTTTGGTATCTGTAGATGGATTGGCCAGCACAAGTTCCAAAAAACCAGCCGCAACGGTGAAAAAAGTAATGACTGCTGCTGCCAGCAGGTTATACCAGCCCACGGCGTACAGTCCCTCACGCCTAGTAGGCAGGGCGAGAAACTTGAAGATGGGTCGTTCCAGCGCAAACAGCGTGCCAGCCAGGTCGAAAAGGATGGCAATGATGAATAACCCCAGGGTTAAATGCACCAGTTGGGGATGAATCGGCACCTCGTAGGGTAATTGATTAGCCCCTAGGGTCATGCCAGCTTGCTCAACCCAGTGCCCACTCATGGCAACCCTCCCCGTCTCATAGCCTCCACAATGGGTTCGACATGCAACCCATAAACCCAAACTAAGCGAGTTCCCAGATAGGTTTGGAAAATCACCAGACAGCAAAGGAAGGTTGCAACACCCAGGTACACAGGCGGCAGACTTAATGGGTGACGCCTGCGAATCACAAAGCGCCAGGTTGTAATGCTAACCAGAATCGCAGATAACATCCAGCCTGTGAGCGTATGGAGATTGAGCGTTGATTTTGCCGCATCGTAGGGAGAGGCCAAACCGGCTTCAAATTGTCCAAATATCACGGCAATAAACACAGCAGCGGAGGCAACTAGAAGATTCCAGGCACCGACCTCAAACAAGTGATGATGGCGTGTAAAGTATCCGATCGCGTCACAAAAAAAAGAAAAAAGTACCATCGCTATCACAAAGTGAACAACGATGGGGTGAATCGGATCCGGGTAAGGTAACCCCAAATTATTGAGCAGCAAAGCGGGCATGACGCTACTTAAAATAGGCTGGTTTTGAGGTTCTTGGGGGGAATCAGACAGTTGAGGTGAATCAGACAGTTGAGGTGAATGAAATGACTGAGGTGAATGAAATGACTGAGGTGAATCAGGCGTGGGGGACGACTTTAGGAGGGATACCCTGGCTACATTCCACACAATCACAATAATCAAGTCAGCGCCAAATTCCTCTATACCCTACGACAGATTCACAACTGCTCCGTAACCAGGGATGCTTACGGATCTCCACCTCATTCATCTGGATTGCCTCAGAAGTGATACCAATTTAAATAGCAAACAGGGCAGATTGGAGACGGGGTGCAGGGGTGGAACCCCTGGCTAAGGGCGAAGCCCCCACATCCCCATCTGCAACCTTTATCTTTATAAATTGGTATGATCCGCCCATTGATTTGAATATTCGGGGGATGGCAATGGTCCTATGGGATGGGGACAACATCAACCCGATAAGCTTGGGAGGCTTAGCGTTCAGGCGAAAACCTGGGTCATGACCGAAAGCATACTGGCCGAATACTACGTCCTGACGATTGGAGTTGCCGATGTTCTTTGATCGCGATCCTTTTAGATACCGGATAGATACCGGAGTCATGTTTTATCCAGGGCTTGCCAGGGAGCGTAGGAGTTCTTAATGTTTACCGTTCTTGAGTACTTTCTAGTCGCTGGTTTTGTAGCGGTACTGATTGTCGTCAGTCGTTGGTTTGGTCATCAAGCCTACTCCTGGCTTCCCCCTCCGGCAACTGCTGAGGCCCAGCGGGTGGATGATCTATTTAGCTTTCTAGTGGCCATTGGAGCATTCGTTCTGCTGGGGCTAGTGAGCGTCATGGTGTACTCGGTAATCTTTTTCCGAGCAAAACCAGATGACTTTAGCGAAGGACATTCGATCAGAGGCAGTGCCCAGATCGAAATTGCCTGGGTTGCCGTGCCCACGCTCCTTGTTCTGTGGATTTCTGCTCAAAATATCAGCATCTACAATCAGTTAAATATTTTAGGTCTCAAGCAAGTTGTGCAGCTACCTCTAGTAGCTCCGGCTGAGGCAACAGGTAGCCCTGACAACCCTCAATTGGCCACTGAGCCAATTGAGGTGATCGCAAAACAATGGGTTTGGCTATTTCGCTATCCCAATCAGGTTGTTAGCCGAGAATTGCATTTACCTGTCAATCAGAGCACCCGCCTCAGTCTCAACTCTGAAGATGTGATTCATGGGTTTTACGTGGCTGCGTTTCGTTTAAAGCAAGACATTATTCCTAAACGGGATGTTGATCTGGTGATTACGCCTACTCGTATCGGTAAATATCGATTGCAAGATTCCCAATTTAGTGGAGCTGATTTTGCCTTGATGGCCGCGGATGTGTATGTGGAATCCCGTCAAGCCTACAATCAATGGCTCACAGCAGCAGTCAACAATCCCCCGATCTCTACCCAGGCAACGGTTGATCAACCCGCTCCAAAACCGTTGATTCAGAGCGGTTGGTCTAAAGGTTTACCAGCAAATCCGCCCGTTGCCCGTCGATCGCTCCAGAAGGAAAAAGATGCATGAGTCAACCCTCTATGAGTAGTGCCCGCGATCGCGATTCCCAACCTGCTCACCCTGAACCAACAGGCTGGCAGCGCTATCTACGCTTCAGCACCGACCATAAGGTGATTGGTGTGCAGTATATGGTCACAACCTTCTGCTTCTTTCTGATTGGCGGTTTGTTGGCGATGCTGGTCCGGGCTGAGTTGATCACGCCTGCCGCCGATCTGTTTGATCGACCGCTGTACAATGCTCTGTTCACGATGCACGGTACGGTCATGATTTTTTTGTGGATCATTCCGTTCAACGCTGGCTTAGCGAACTATTTGATTCCACTCATGATCGGGGCACGAGATATGGCGTTCCCGCGTCTGAACGCGATCGCCTTCTGGCTGATTCCACCGGGGGGGATTTTGCTGCTCACAAGTTTTCTGCTGCCCAATGGGCCGGCTCAGGCGGGCTGGTGGTCTTACCCGCCCGTGAGTCTGCAAACAGCTCCCGGCGACTGGCTTAATGGTCAGCTATTTTGGATTGTGAGTCTGATTGTGTTGGGCATTTCCTCCATTATCGGCGGCGTCAATTTCATTGCGACAATTGTCTGGATGCGGGCACCGGGCATGACGTTCTTTCGGATGCCTGTAATGGTCTGGTCAGTGTTCAGTGCGCAGATTCTGCAACTGTTTTGCCTGCCGTCGCTGACTGGCGGATTAATTTTGCTGTTGTTTGATCTCTCCTTTGGCACCCATATTTTTGATCCCTTACAGAACGGGGATCCGATCATCTATCAACACCTGTTTTGGTTTTACTCTCACCCTGCTGTGTATGTCATGGCACTGCCGGCCTTCGGGATTTTTGCTGAGGTTCTCCCTGCCTTTGCTCGCAATCCCCTGTTTGGGTATCGATCTCTGGCCCTGGCCTCCTTAGGGATTGCGCTGGTTAGCATCTTTGTCTGGGTGCATCACATGTTTGCCAGTGCCACGCCTGGCTGGATGCGAATGGCGTTTGCTGTGTCATCGGGGTTAGTAGCAGTCCCCACTGGGGTGAAAGCGTTTGGTTGGACGGCAACCATCTGGCGCGGCAAGTTGCACTTAGATACTCCGATGCTATTTGCCATAGGGGGAGCCAGCATGTTTATTTTCGGCGGGATCACAGGGGTCATGCTGGCGTCGAATTCATTTGATTTGCATGTCAACAACACCTACTTCGTCGTTGGTCACTTTCACTATGTGGTGTTCAACACCATCACAATGGCAATCTATGCGGGGATTTACTTTTGGTTTCCCAAAATCACCGGGCGTATGTTTGCAGAAGGCTGGGGTAAATTGCATTTCTGGCTGACGTTTCTTGGTGCCAATCTGACGTTCTTTCCCATGCATCCTTTAGGGCTACAGGGGATGGTGCGCCGGGTTGCTTCCTATGAACCGGTTTACCAGGGATGGAATGTTGTTGCTAGCTTAGGCGCATTTTTGTTGGGAGTGTCTACGCTGCCCTTTATTGCTAACGCGATCGGTTCCATCCTGCAGGGACCCAGAGCTACAAACAACCCCTGGGAAGCAACCGGACTGGAATGGACCACCACATCCCCCCCACCCCCCGAAAACTTTGGGGAGATTCCCCAGGTCACCTTTCCTCCTTACAACTATGGCAATCCCAGAGCCTATGGTGAGAATTTGGTGCCTCCAGACTCACCAGAATAGCTGCCCCACGCCCGCTGCCGGGGATAATGACGCCGACCTGTACTGTCTCTTTTGTTGATGCATTATGACCCGATCTCAGCATTCCAGAGAAATCCATCAAGATGAAAGCCCAATCAACCTTGAGTGGCTCCGACAAAAGTTTCCAGTTTGGGCACAGCGTTTTCTCCCAAGTGGTGGGGGGTTTCATGGTGACCATCATGGCCGAGGCATGTTTGGTTTTATCATATTTTTGCTATCAGAAAGTATTGTCTTTTTAAGTTTTTTCTTTACCTACATGGTTCTCCGACTGACGACTCCTGACTGGCTACCTCCTGGTGTTTCAGGCCCAGAACTGTCTGCTTTTGTGATCACGAATACGGGGGTTCTGTTGTTCAGTAGTGTCGTGATTCAGTTGGCAGAACGGGCGCTCAGTCGGCATCATCTCAACAAATTCCGACTTTTGTGGTTTTTAACCGCTCTCATGGGAACTTATTTTTTAGTTGGCCAGGGAATTGAGTGGAGTCATCTCACCTTTGGGTTGAAAACCGGATTAGTGGGTGCAACCTTTTATATCCTGACAGGATTTCATGGTCTCCACGTTCTCTCCGGTGTGATTTTTCAGCTCATCATGGGGGTGAGGTCATTCCGCCCTAACAATTATGAGCACGGCCATTTTGGGGTAAGCGCCACGACATTGTTCTGGCATTTTGTAGATGGAATTTGGGTGGTTCTG
>JBAUTA010000578.1:0-3722 GCA_049581985.1 Kovacikia sp. | reverse complement strand
ATAGTTGACATACCAACGCAAATTCAAAGTCATCTGCTTCAAGAATTACAGATCCAAGATCCTGAAACTAAGGTATCCGTAAGGCAAACATCTCTGGGTTGGATCAAAATTCAAGTTGTTACAAACTGTTTTGAGAGGCAGTCGCTAGCTGGCAGGGAAGAAAGAATTGACAATTTACTGGCACCCATAGGATTTAATCTTGGTCAATATCCTATTTCTGACTACAACTTACTGACTTTACAAGAAGAGGCTGAGCTGCCTATTGAGAGTATCCAGTTACCTCTCTGGTCAGATATATTAATGGCTCCAGACCCTCAACAGCGGGCCTCTCTTGAAAAAGACATACCAAAACGCCCACAGATCGTAACTTTTTACTCATTTAAAGGGGGCGTGGGTAGATCTACAGCACTAGGAATGGTAGCAATTTCTCTGGCAAATCGAAATCGTCGGGTTGTTGTTGTTGATTTTGATCTTGAAGCACCTGGAATTTCAATTTTGTTTCGACCAAATTTGGCCAGTGAAAATGAAGCAGAAAGCTATGGGATTTTAGATTATCTTCACCAACGTCATCTAACCCCAGAAGAAAATATCCCGCCGATTGCAAATTGTATTCATCAAGTCGATTTGCCGGGTCGTGGTGAACTTTTTTTAGTTCCTGCTGGAGAGTATGACGAAAACTATATTCATAGGTTGGCCGAGTTCGATCGCAGAACTTGGCAATCCTTCTATAAAGGAGCAGCTAATCCAGTCGAGCAACTGATAAGTGATATTCAAGAGCAAGTGGATCCTGATGTCATTTTGATAGATGCTCGTCCTGGTTTTAATGATACAGGTGCAATTGCACTACTTGATTTAGCAGATACTGGAATTATCTGCTTCTCACCTACCGATCAAAGCTTCGATGGATTGCGCTGGGTTATACAAGCCGCTCGGAAGCAGTCTGATTACCGAGGCAAACCTGATCTTCGTTTTCTACTTACGCCTATGCCAATTCTTGCCGAAGATCAACTTGATGCATGGATAACTAAAGCGGAGGACTGGATCACAGAGCATTGGGGACTGCCTGATGGTGTAAGTATTGGAGAACTCTACTATAAGATATTTTACAATCCAAGTATCGCAGCTCTATCTAGTTTAGTTGGTACTCCGGCAAATTTGATGAATGACTACTTACCAGTTGTAGATGCTATTGATGCTAGTTTGCCAGATATAAAATCCAGTGTGTCTACTGCAACTACTGGAAATCGTAGGACAATTTTGAATGAGCTTCACTTTGAAGCAGCAAGAGCGCAGGATTTGCAAGCAGAAAATATTCCAGATATTTTTCAACGTACGGGAGATTTTCCAAAATTTCTCAGCAATAGAACTTGGTTGATTCGAGGTGCAAAGGGCACGGGCAAAAGCATTTTGTTTAGACTGTTTGTGGAACAATCTGATAAAGCGAAGCAATTAGCTTCCTCAGATGTAAACCTAAGTAACTTTTACTTTTTTGCAGGACATGGTGAGACTAGATTAGGGGGATCTATTCTCGGGAGTGAAAATCTTGCAAGCTATGAGAAACAAGTCGGTCAAAATAATTGGGCTGTCTTTTGGCTGAACTATGCGCTTTTACAATTGTGCCTTTCTCATACAGAATTGCGATCTATCTCTAGTCTGGACAAAGATTTACTGACATTAAGTAGTCAGATAGACCCCTCACAAACTTCAATTATTTCGTGGTTAGTAAAACGCACCCAATCTCTGCAAGCTATACCTCAAGCTAGTGATGAATTAAGAGAGATTGATCGCTGGTTATCCGAAAGAGGTCAGAATGTGTGGCTTCTTTATGATGAACTTGATGCTGGGTTTGGATTCGGCTCCGAAAGCTATCTCCGACGAAGGCGTGCACTTGAAGCCCTTCTTGGCTGGTGGTTAGAAAGTGGAGCAAGTTTAAAGTGTATTGTGCCAAAAATCTTTTTACGGGAAGACATTTGGAATCAACTCAATTTCACGAATAAAGGACATTACACTGGAAGGTCACTTCAACTAAAGTGGGATGAAGCTGATCTCTGGAGACTTGTGTTACGTCAATCTTTGCAGAGTTCCCCGAATTTAAGCCGAGTTTTGGAACAAGAGCTGGGAATAACCGTGGGAAGACTTGAAACTGTTGGTTTGGAACAACTGCGTAAGAGCCTATATCCACTTTGGGGTGAGCGGATGGGGCGTGGCAGAAAAGCCTACACTTATAACTGGGTTCGTACACGGATTGCAGATAGTAATGAAAATTGTTTTCCTCGCAGCTTAATTCTGTTGTTAGAAGGAGCAGTAAGTAATGAAAAAAATTTCTCTACAGAATATAGTTCTGAAATTGTCTTCCGCCCAAGATCATTAATTGAAGCATTTCCCCGTGTCTCAGAGCAGAGAGTAGATGAGGTGCGTAATGAATATCGTGAACTCGAAGAACCTCTTAACAGGCTACAAAGTGAGCGCTCTCCTGTTGATGAAAATAGGTTAGCTGAAATCTGGAATGTGCAAGATGGGGAGCTATCTCCGCGCATTAAGGAAATGGTAGAGGCTGGAATTTTAAAAGAACGCTCTCGCCCTAAAGATCCTCCTCCTCGCGTCTATGCCATAGCTGAATTATATTTATATGGACTAAAAATGGTTCGCAAAGGGCAGCGATAATGGAATCTCTAACTCTCAATCTAGCTTCTCACACGCTTTCTCGCTCAGCCTGTTTTGCTCGAATTGCTGAGCGCAGCAGTTTCATCCGATATAGGTTACTTCTACCACTTCAACTCCACATAGCGTTCTTCTAGTCAGCCTTGGCGATCGTTGAGAATGCTGGTAAGCGCGATCTCCTCGTGGAGTGGATTCTGGTATAGCAATTGCCGTTTGATTCAAATTCTTAAAAACAGCTAGACTAAGTAAATACTCTCCTGGACATACCATAGCAAGTCCGTCCCGTATGATTGAAGAAAGTTTGTAAATAAAGCTATGCAAGCGATCGATATTGGAACCCTGATTGTCAAATCTCCTGAAACACTAGGAGGTCGCCCTCGTCTCGCAGGAACAAGAATTTCGGTTCAGCGTGTTTCAGCCTGGTACAAGATGGGGTTGAATGCCGAAGAAATTGCCGAGCGCATGGGAACCGTAACACTGGCGCAGGTTTACGCGGCACTAACCTACTATCACGCTAATCAGAAAGAGATTGAAGCGTTTCTCGCTGCTGAAAAAGCAGATTACGAGAGGCTAGCTGCAGAAATAGGTCAGACAGCGTGAATGCGATTCGGCTACTCATCGATGAAGATTCTATGGATCATCGATTCGTCAGAGCCCTGAGAGCAAGGGGAGTAGACGTTGCCACCGTTGGCGAAATCCAAACTACCAGCTTCAGTGACGACGCACAGTTGTTTCTTGCCACCCAGCATCAGCGAGCTTTATACACGTTCAACGTTGGTGATTTCTGCCAGTTACACAGTATCTATATGACTGAAGGTCGAACCCACGCAGGAATCATTATTTCGTTGCAGGATTATTCGATCGGTGAGCAAATGCGAAGAGTACTAAAGCTAATGGCAATCAAATCAGCTGAAGAGATGGTAAGTCAACTTGTATTCTTGAGTGCATATGCTGGAGAAAATTGAAGAACCACTTTCTAATTCTGAAATCCTTACTTGAATTGTTTCTCTTAACCCAACCGACATTCGACCAAAATATGGCGAGGCTGGATTGGACAGCCG
>JBAUTA010000577.1:0-2946 GCA_049581985.1 Kovacikia sp. | reverse complement strand
AGATTTCAGCGATCGCCTTTTCATCTTTGGACTTTAGCTCGATGACAGCCATGCCCAACGCTGCTGCATTAGAGAAGGCTTTGCGGGTGCCGATGGGGATGTCGAGGAAGTCTAAACCAGGCGCTTCTTTGAGCATTTCTGAAGCATCGTCATTATCTTGACCGCGAGAATCGGCACGATTGATAAAGACCCAAACCTTAAGATTGGGATTGGCGGTTCTCATTTCATCGACAAGGTTGGTGACTTTTTCAAGCGTCCAAACATCGAAGGATCTGGGAATAAAGGGAACCAACAAAATGTCTGCAATTGAAAGCGCCGCTCTCTGACTTGTGGTGTCCCTACCGCCAGTGTCGATGATGATGTCTTGGTATTTGTCTTTAAGGCGTAAAGTCTCAGTACGCACCGAGGAACCCGTGAGCTTAATATTGGTGTAGCCAGCGCCGCCATCGTTTTTCTCATTTCTCAAAACGGTGAAGTCTGTGGCTGTTTCTTGGTCGTCAGCATCGATCAAGAGTACATCCCGTCGATCTAGTGCTCTCATGACCGTTAGGTTGGTGGCGACAGTGCTTTTGCCGGAACCTCCCTTTATACCGCCAATGGTGATGATCATGTAAATACCTATTTAATACCTTTAAGATATATATCCTCTATTGGTTAGATGCCTAGAAGGTATCTTATTCGTATTAAATATACAAGAGGGATAGAGAGCAATCGCCCAACCGCCGCTTTCTTCTGCTGTGCGGACTCTTGGTGCGAAGCTATCGCCCCATCATCACCCATCAGCCAAACGACCCGCCGCTTTTCCCCTGCCGCGCCGCCGTATGGTTCCCAACGAGCGATCACCTCGCCGTTGCTCCGGCCATCCACTTTAGGACTCAGCGCACCCACAACGCCAGAACGTGTCCCGCTGTGGTGTGTGTTGCTCAGTGCTATGAAGCTGTGGTTTTGCCGTAGCGGTGAGAGAGATATTACGGAAGGCGATCGCCCCGTCGCCACTTTCCCGCACTAAAGCCACCGCCGATCTGGGGTTTTGGTCGCAGTATCCTGTTAGTGAATAAACTTTGTCGGTGTTTAAGGGTTGTAAGCCCAAACCGACGGAATTTATCCACAGCATCAGAACATTGTTGATTTTCACGCCTCAGCACAGGCTTTAAAGCTTTGTCGGGGAATGCTTTTAAGAATTCCCCCTTCTAGCAGATGTTTTGCTTTAATTACTCCAACTCACGAAGGCTCTAGTAGATATCCATCGTCCTGATGCAGATTGTATTCGGGTTGTCCTCGATAACCTCAATACCCATCACCCTGCAACCTTGTATGAAGCCTTCGCGCCTCAAGAAGCGAACCGTATTCTGAAAAAACTTGAATTTCATTACACGCCTAAACATGCCAGTTGGCTCAATCAAGTCGAGATTGAATTCTCTGTACTATCACGCCAATGTCTTGACCGACGGATTGCGACCCAGCAGGAGTTGACGAATGAAATCAAAACTTGGCAAGAACAGCGCAATACCAAAAAAAACACTGTCAATTGGTGCTTCTTAAGCGCGGATGCGCGGATCAAGTTGGAACGCTTATACCCTATCCTTGAATCACAAGACTAGCCAAAATTCCTTTGGTGGACTACTAGGGTAACGTTAAAAACACGACTCATAATAAATATTTACGCTTCCATCAGTCGATAGAATCGCCCTTCTTTCCCACCTTGGCACGAGTGATCACTAGTAGATAAGTGCAGCGAGCCAATTAGCACCGTTAGGAGAACCTAAGCCAGTACAGGCATCCCAACCCTGACGAGCTTGGTAACCTCCATTGTTGCCGCTGGTCGTATCATTTACCACATCGGCCTCGACGGGCATCTGCTGGTAGAGTAACGGATTGAGGTAGCCAACTGGTTCCTCAAGCTGCTGATTGATCAGCGCTATTAGACCAGTTAATAGAGGCGCAACCGCACTGGTTCCACCTAAAATGTATGTTTGTCCCCGAAGTCGGATCTTATAACCAGTGTTGGGGTCGGCATTGCCTGCAACGTCAGGCACACCTCGCCCAATCCGTTCGCCAGGGTTGATGGATAGCGGCACGCCTGCCCCTACTTGCCAGTTCGGTAGGTCGAACACATCACTGACGCCACCACCCGTTGCCACACCATTCCCGCTGTTCCATGCAACCTCACTAGTTATAGTGCCACCTGACGACTCTAGTCGTGTGCCACCACAAGCCAGCGCGTGCGGGCTAGATCCAGGGAAGTCAACATGGGCCTTACCATCGCTAACTCCGTCACTTGAGCTTTTATCATGAGTTATACAGCAAACCGTTATGCCAAGGGCAGCAGCATCCTGAAACTTCTGGTCCATGAGCTGCATTTGCTCCTGAGTCCAGTTAATGAACTCAGGTCCACCCCAGCTAATCGAAATTACTGACGGCTTATGGGAGATATCGTGGATAGCTGTCGTAACCGCGTCAATAAACCCTCGACTGTTGTTAGGAGCGAAGTAAACAATGATATGAGCACCAGGTGCGACTGCACCAGCAATTTCGATATCGAGCGTGACCTCGCCGTCATCTCTTAGATTACTGCCTGGGTCATTCCTCCCACCATCTACTGATACAATCGATACTTGCGGCGTTGGAATGCCAAACTGTGGGAAGTAGGCACTGAGGTCACTATCCAGGTAGCCACCCCCCAATTCGATTATTCCAATACTCTGACCTGCTCCATCAACAAGAGTTGGAAAATTGTAGAGGTTGGCAACCTGTAATGGAGTGTAGGAAGTTTTGATACTCTCACTAGCAGTGTCATTCGTCGGTTCTACAAGTTGCACGGCTGGTTGAGCTTGCGGACGATCATCGAGTCCGAACACGCCCTCAACGATGGGGACCAGTTCAGTAGGGATGTATAGAGAACCAATACGCCCTCGGTAGGTACCACCCTCGTATTCGTAGCGATGC
>JBAUTA010000576.1:0-8690 GCA_049581985.1 Kovacikia sp. | reverse complement strand
CTCCAGGATTTTTCCTGTACTCCAGGATTTTCCCTGCTCTTTTTCCCATGGGACTAGTACACTGTGGCGTAAATTCAGCAACCGTTCGGGAGAGTGGGAGGGTGGGGGAGTGGGAGGGTAGATGAGTGCAAGGGTAGGTAGATTTATGCCGGGGTCTACTAGGACAAAAAACTAGTGTTTTGAAAGGGGTGCAAGGGTGAAATCCTTCCAGACCCCTTCACCCCATCTAATTTGCCAGATAAATTTCCCGATTTGCGGTATCCTGAGCCTTTTTCATCGCATCTGCTAAGGGTTGCTCTCCTAACAAGGCGCTGATTAATTGATTATTAAAATTCATCCGAATCGTGGGTAAATTTTCCCCTGCTTGCCAGATAGTGGCATAGTGAGCGCCCTTTGCAAAAGGGGCATAGAGAGGGTTTTTATGATAGCCAGCTGCTGCCAATACAGAACGGCGCGATGGCAACGCTAGTCCCTGGGTTGCCCAGACCTTCATGCCTTCCTTTCCAATTAAATAGGCGATCAATTTCCAGGCGGCTTCCTTGTGTTTTGTTTTGCGATTCATCACATAGGCAACGGTGAAAGCCATGGTTTCAGATTTGCCATTAATTCTGGGCACTTCTGCTGTTCCAAAGTCAAGTTTGGGAAAGGTTTGTTTGAAATAGGGAATTGACCAGGGGCCTTCAATGACCATTGCGGCTTTGCCCTGACCGAGCATTTCGCTGCCCCAAGTCGCGCCCACGTCCGTAGGCTGGACCGAGGAGCGATCGTTCCGATACTGGTCTACCATTAATTGCAGCCCTTTGATTCCGTTGGGTTCAGCAAAGGTGGCATAGCCCTGCGGATTAATTAACCGACCTCCAAAGGCTTTGATCATGATCGTTTGACGCGCCAATTCTGGGGCAACGCCAAATCCATACTGATCCGGTTTTCCATCTTTGTTCAGATCAACGGTTAATTGCTTTGCATCCGCTAAAAATCCATTCCACGTCTCAGGCGGGTGGGCGATTCCTGCGGCAGCGAAGGCCTTTTTGTTGTAAACCAGGGCAAGGGTAGAAAAATCCTTGGGTAGACCCAATAATTTACCTTGGTATCTAAACGCATTGACCAACGAGGGTTCAAAATCAGCCAGATTAAAGTCGGGGGTAAGGTAGCGATCGAGGGGCTCTAAGACGTCATATTTCATTAACAGGGGAGCTTCAAAGGCATCTAGATAAAAAACATCGGGTGCCACGTCGCCAATTAAGCGGGTCTTGATGACATCCATGTATTCGCTGTTGATCACCTCATATTTGACTTTGATTGTCGGATTCTTCGCTTCAAAGTCTCGAATTATCTTTTCTAAAAGCTGCTTCTCATTCGGATTACTTTGCCACCCGCTGAGCCGGATGGTCGTTGGTTCCCCAGCCTGAACCGTTGCCTCCTGGGGGCGGCAACCAGAAAGTGAAATCGCTCCTATTGCCAGAAAACTAGCACCGATCGCCTTCACAGTTAATTTCATAACGATGCATCAGGGGGGCATAGTTGCTTGCAATCTTGTATTTCACTCATCAATCTTCTCGATCAAAAGTTGATCGCCTTGATGGAGTAATTGCATCCTTTTGTTAAAGATGGTCATAAACGCATCGATTGCCGCCTGCGGAGAAGGGGGCTCTCCCTTCGAGTGCTGCTTATGGCCAGAATGATCAAACAACATAATTCCTCCCACCTTAACTAACCCCCAGATCAGGAGGGCGGTTTCTAACATTTTGCTGGCAGCAGCCAGTTCGCCGACATAGGCCAGATGAAACGTGTTGCACGGGAGCGATCGCAGCACCTCTAGTGATTTCCCCGAAATCTTTTTGATTCTTTCTGAATGCTCTACTTTCGTCGTATTCCATGTAAACGGATCTTTTAGAACTTGAAGCGTTTCTGCGGCAAACACGACCTTCTGCGCAGTGTTATTTTCAAATGAATTAATGCAGGTAATCCGTGCCGAGTCGTGGGTAAGAATATTGTCAGCTAGCCAGCAGGTAAACTGGCCTTCGCCACTGCCAACCTCCAATCCATTGAATCCTGGCATGGATGAAAATCGGCTTAAATGGGTTTCCCAAATATCAATATAGGAGCTGAATCGAGGCTGGGAAAACTGATAGCCCCTGGCAAGAACTTGGGCCTCATACCTTACCCTGCTAAATTCAGCGATCGCCTCAGGAAAATTCGGCTCTAACTCCAGCGATTTTTGTAGAAATGGGAGTGCCTGGTTAAACTCTTGCTGCTCCTTCAGAATTGTTCCTAAGTTAAAGTAAATTCTGGCCAGGTCAGGGCTGGGTAGGTTGGGATTTAGCTCCACAGCTTTTTTAAAATAAACGATGGCCTGACTCAAGCTGCCTTGCTTTTGAAGGGCGGAACCCTGATTGTTATAGGCAATTGCTAGCGGATCTTTGACCGTTTCAATCGCCTCTGGTTCAAGGGAAAGCCCCTGCTCAAATAGTGCGATCGCCTCCAAAAACTGATTTTGGGACAGGGCATTTAAGGCTAATTTCTGCCAATTTAAAATAGCTAGGAATTCCGGTGGCTTATCAATCCGCCTGAATTTGTCGTGGAGATACCCTACCCTATCTTGTTCCAGCTTCATCCGAACACCATGAAGGGCGCGCTCCTCGGGGGGGATATCATCCTGATACTGTCCTGGCGGAGTTTGGAATTTTTTTAACTGGCGATCAAAGTTATTTCCTGGATACCGGATATACTCAACGGTTTCTAGTCCCACCTTGCAAACTTTAAAGAACTGATCGATCCACAGGTCATAACTAATATCTTCACAGCCAATCTGTTTATAAATAGGGGACTCTGGAAAGCCTTCCATAAAATCATGGCAGTCCCTTCGTACACACAAATTTAAGGTAATTGTATTTTCGATCGCAGCCTTCCAATAGGGATGTACAAGATCTTTCATATAGATGCCTGTCCGGACAATGCCAACCGGGGATTTTGGTAATTCGAGGGTGCAGGGCCCCCGATCGGTGGTTAAAACAAAGGATGTTTCGGCTGCGCGACCAGGTTGATGGTTGAGAATTTTGAAACAAAGATAGATGTGCTCTTTGAAAACCAGATCATCCCCATCTGGGAAAAATAGAATATCTCCTTTAGCGATCTTTGCACCGGTATTCCTGGCAGGACCAATTCCTAAACTTTTGAAATGGTTAATGATTTGATAATAGGGTTTATTCTGGCTGAATTGGCTGACTCGTTCCAGGGTGCGATCGCTGGACCCTTCGTTAACAATGAGGACTTCCGCCTCTACCGGATGGGCCGCATCATAGTGCGCATAAAAGTATGCGATGCTGGCTTCGATGCTTTCCAGCGTTCGAATAATTTCATTTTCCTTATTGAGCACGGGGATGATGATAGAAAATGACTGAATCATGGCACGTCTCCCAGTATCTCCGAAGGGATAAAAAACGTTTCATCTAAGTAGGTTGGCCTAATTAATTGTAAGAAGGGGGGAGCATCCCCAGGCAAAAAGGTTAGCCCCCTCCCCCGGTACGGCATCTTTAGACTAATTACACCCAGTCCCTGACTCACGCATTCGGTTAAATCGGCAAGATTTGAACAGCTTCACCAGTTGTGATCGCTGCCTGTCCAACCGGGACAACTGCCAAACCACTGGTTCCAGCTAGATTGATCAGGTTCCCGGAACTGTGGCTTCCCCTGGCAACCTCAAATTCGTAATGTCCGTTGACCAGATGGAGCTGGCCCCAAAGGTAAGATTCCCGCTTACCGTCCGATCTCAACTCACCGCGACTCCTGGCACTGACCAATTGAGGTGCCCAGGCGACTGGTGGCAAGCCAGATAGTTTCCGCAAGGCTGGCTGAACAAAGCGCCAGAACGTCACCAGGGCTGAAACCGGGTTGCCGGGGAGGCCGAAATAGAGGGTGGGGCGATGGGGGCGGGAAGACGGTTGCATGGTGGCTACTGTCAACGGTTTTCCCGGTTTGATGGCAACGGCCCGGATATGAATTTCTGCGCCAAGTTCCGCCAGAATCTCTTCGACATAATCGTAATCGCCAACGGAAACACCACCGGAGGAAAGGACCACATCTGCGGTGGCGATCGCCTCTGCCATTGCCTGTTTCAAAGCCGCTGGTTGATCGGGAACAATGCCCAACCGGAGTGGGACAGCTCCTATTTCAGCGACCAGACTCGCCAGGGCGTACTGGTTGGAGTCTACAATTTGACCGGGCTGGAGTGGTTGGTTCACATCAACCAGCTCGCTACCTGTGGAAAGGATGGCCACGCGGGGACGTCTATAAACCTTTACCTGGGCACACTGAGCGGCTGCCAGGACGGCAATTTCGGTTGCCCGGAGTACCGTTCTAGCAGGCAGGAGGGGCGCACCTGCCTGGTAAAAATTACCCCGATGGCGGACAAATGCCTGGGGTTGGGGAGCCGCCAAAATCATGACTTGATTGCCCTGCCGCTGGGTTTCTTCCTGGATGACGATCGTGTCTGCTCCGATCGGCATCACGGACCCTGTCAAAATGCGTGCTGCCTGCCCCGTTTGAATGGTGCGTTGGGGTTGGTATCCGGCGGGAATTTCTTCCACAATCTCCAGGGTGATGGCGCGATCGCTGGCACAGGACTGTACATCTTCATAACGGACAGCGTAACCATCCATTGCCGAATTGTCCCAATGGGGGAAGTCCAGGGTGCTCGTCACCGACTCCGCTAAAATCCGACCGGATGCATCCAGTAAATTCAGGGTTTCAACATCCTGGGCTGGATCAAGCGGGTAGACCCGTTGTAGAATGATTTGCTCTGCTTGCTCAACACTGATCATGGGCAAGGAAAGGGGAAATAAAGGATACGTCTATCCTGACGGACTAAGGAACAGGGTGCAATTAAGAAAGTTGCCTGGGCGATTGCTGTGAAAAACCCGCTTGCCCCCTGAATAAACTAGAGAAATGTCGCAGAGCTTACTGCTTGATCGGAATCGGTGCGCTATCCTGGGGTGGAGCCCTGGTAAAATGGGGTGTTTCCCCGATAGGGGATCTGATAGTTGACCATTAGTTACTTGACTATTCATTAGTTGAACATTCGTTAATTGACTGTCGGCTTGTAGCTGTCGGTTTGAAGTTAATCCTCGCTAAGGTGCTTATGGCTACCTCATCATCGCCTTCTTTCGAGAATCAGCCCGGCTTGAATGGACTTTCTAAAGAACTCCTGGATCAGTTGCCCGAAGATTCCGAAATTTGGCAAAGCTTAAAGCAGGCGATCGCAACTAGCTCTGGCTTTCAGCGCTGGCGGATAGAGCGGAGCATTGACGGAGTGCTAAGCGGTTTGGCACTGGATAGTCTGGTGCGAAAATATTTGCGGGAAACCCTGGAAACTCTGGCCTATTAGAAGCTCATTCGCAGCATCAGTAGTCCTGATTTGGGTAAAGATGAAGAATGATAGGGAGATTACAGGAGCATAGGAGGATGATTTCTACCCTCCTATGTTCCTGTAATCCTGGTGTTTCTAGTGCTATCGAAATATCCCCTGGGATTAGCCTGGCAACGGTTGTGACCAGACATGATCACGACCCCTACCGTTGATTGGATGGTTATTGGGTTCTCATTCCTTAGAAAGAATTAACCAGGTCCAGAATCTTCCGTATCTGGCTATCAAATTTGCTGAGGCGATTGTAAGCATCAATCACCCGATCGCCCTCAACATAAACATCCTTAGTCGGATATTTTTGAATAATTTCAAGCAGCGATACCTTTCCATCGTTGCTGGCGGCAAGCACCAAGGCTGCCCGGAGTGCCTGGCGGTTAGCGTCACCAGTGGGGGTATGAATTGCTTCTCCCAGGGTATCCAATAAGGCTTCACCTAAAGGGTTATTTAGCCCTCGATCGAGCAGGAGAACATCCATTTTTACTTCTTTAGTAAGCGCATTCCGCACCTTCTGACTCTCTTGATCCGCTATCTTGTAGCCCTCCAGGGATGAAGTCATCTCCCCTGTTTGGGCAAACGTAGTCAGGTCTGCCACCGGAACCGACTGTTGAAAAATGCCATACTTTAAGACAACTCGCTCAGCCGCTAGGCCACTCCCACTGTTTAACAGAGTCCCTGCACTGGCAACCAGTCCTACCAGGGAATACAGTGGGAAACGTAAAAAGTGCATATTTAAATGCATAGTTAAACCTGATGATGTTGTTTTAGTGTTGACGATAGAGGGGTGGCATTAGTTGCCCGATCTGGCGATAGAAGTATATAACAATCCTATTTGGTTTGTGAGGAAAGATTCCCATGGAATCCTTCCTCACAAATCCACCCCCGATTGGTTAGTACCTTACCCGCAGAGGAAAGGTTGTAGGCGTGTGCCTGGGGATAAGGGATAAGAGATAGGGATAGGGATAGGGGATGGGGGACGAAGGATGGGGGACGAGGGAAGGGGGATAGGCAATGAAGGGTGAATTCATGAACCCAGGGTTACCGCTGTGGGCTGGGTTGATAGGGTTACTTCTGCAAGCAGGGGTGGGTGGTTTCCAGTCGGCTGAGGCAGGCGCAGTTACAAAAATAAGATTACCGATTGAAACGGCCCAGATTCCCTTTGGGGCAACGGTTCTTTACGTAAATCCTGGTGCGGGAACTGATACACCCGGTGCTGGCAGTCAAGCCGCTCCCTATCGCAGTATTACCTATGCCCTCCAAAATGCTCAGGCGGGAACCGTTGTCCAGTTACAACGGGGCAGCTACATTCAGGCAACGGGAGAGGTGTTTCCCTTACGAATTCCGGCGGGGGTGATTTTGCGGGGAGAAGAGAATGCCAAGGGACAAACGGTAGCCATTATCGGTGGAGGGGTTTGGATTAGCCCGACCTTTGCCCGTCAAAATATTACCATTCTGGCAGGAAAGGACAGCGAAATTCGGGGAGTTTCGGTCCTGAATCCTAACATTCGGGGAACGGGGATTTGGGTTGAGTCTACAAATCCCACCATTAGAAACTGCACATTTTCTAAGAATCACCGCGAGGGCGTGTTTATCACGGGCACCAGCAATCCCAAAGTTGAGCGCAATGTATTCCTCCAGAATGGCGGCAATGGGCTTTCGATCGCCAACAACGCCAGCGGAGAGATTCGTGACAATGTGTTTCAAAATACGGGGTTTGGACTGGCGATCGGCGGGAATTCCACGCCTCTGGTTACGGGTAATCAGATCATCCAAAATGTAGATGGTATTTACATTAATGATGCTGCCCGTCCCATCCTGCGCAACAACCTGATCGAAAATAACAAGCGCGATGGCTTGGTGGCAACCATTCGGGCGAATCCAAATTTAGGAGATGGAGAGAGTGCTGGAAATAACACCATCCGAAATAATCGCCAGTACGACTTGAACAATGCCACAGGCGGAACGTTGTATTCCGTCGGCAATACCCTTGACCCCATGCGGATTGCAGGTCGGGTTGAGTTCACTTCCCAAAACGGCCAGACATCCGCATTTCGAGATATCCAGGGACATTGGGCCAAGGCATATATTGAAGCGCTAGCGAAACGAAACATTATCAGCGGGTTTCCCAATAGCACGTTTCGTCCAGGCGATCGGGTGACCCGTGTGCAGTTTGCGGCGATCGTCAACAAAGCCTTCACCCCAGATCCCAAACAACCGCCCACTGAATTTAGGGATGTCGCCAAAAGTTTTTGGGGATACCAGTCAATTCAATCAGCTGTGCAGGGAGGGTTTCTAAAAGGCTATCCCCAGGGGCTTTTTAAGCCAGAACAACCCATTCCCAGAGTGCAGGCGTTGGTTGCCCTGGCAACTGGCCTTGGGTTTAATGCAGGCAGCATCCGCGCTCTATCGAATTACCAGGATGCGACCCGGATTCCGTCCTGGGCAACGGGGGCAGTCGCCGCCGCAACTCAACGGCGGATTGTCGTCAATTACCCAACGCTGACCCAGCTTAATCCCAATCGGGAAGCCACCCGTGCCGAAGTTGCCGCCTTTGTATACCAGGCCCTTGTAAACGCAGGTAAAGCAGAGGCGATTTCGTCACCCTACATAGTGCCAGGGGAATCCTAGCTACCTGTTGGAGTCGTTGAAGTTCTCGCTAAGTAGCTGGGCGCAATTAAATAAAAGATGAGTTTGGGGATGGAGGGGGTGGAACCCCCTGCCTGGGGGCGCAGCCCCCACTCCCCCTTCTTACTTCTTATAATTAATTAGAGCTACCTACTTATTAGGCTCTGCCTCTAGTCAGGCATTTCCAGGAGGATCCTGGGAACGAGGAGAAGCTTTTGGTTCAGTTCTCCCCTTTTCAGGGGGGCTGAGGGGGGATCGAGTATTGTCAAGCATTTGAGCGTGATTACAATCTATGTACAAACACTCTCTGAAGTTTTGAATTTTTAGTTACCCATTTTTTGCTCTCCCTCCTTACCCTCTTTCCTTTGCGCTCCTTCCTTTGCGCTCCATTCTTTGCTTGTAATAGACTACCAAGATACATCCAGGAAGAACTAGAAAGGATAAGCTAAGAAAGACCTTGAGCCGTTTAGTAACGGGTGTCACCGTTGCCTATAGTGATCAAACTATTGATTAAACCGACCAGGGAATTGCCTGATGTCAAAGGTTTACAGCACTGAGGACTTAATTAAAATTCTGGCTGCTGAGCGTCGCGCTTGTATCAGCGGTCAGCGTTTGAACTTGAAGGCTAGCCCCTCCGGGATCAGCC
>JBAUTA010000575.1:0-1709 GCA_049581985.1 Kovacikia sp. | reverse complement strand
CAGTAGACCAAAACGAAAGTTTTGGAGGGGGTGGTGGGGGTTTCGCCCCCACCACCCCAGGTTACAAAATTGATGATTTGCAATCCTGGTTACACAAGTGAAGACTTATAAAAAATAAGCAGTTACTGCTTATCGCAAAAGACATCTTCGATGATTAAGATAGTTGCGCTACTTTCCTTTCCTGACTCAATGCGTATTGACTGGAACATCAAATACCCCTATCTGATACTCTGGAGCGTTTCAGTATTTCCATTATCCGTTATAACTCAGAATCATTTGCTGAAGCTAAAAAATATGCTGACTTTGTGTAAAAAAGGTATAATACCAATTTATTGTGAAGCCGCATAAAACTTTTAGTAGTTACGATGCACGTCCAGCAAGCTTTTCAAGCCTTTGAGTTATATGTAGCTTCATACAGAAATGGTATAAAGCTTTTTACCTAAAGCAGAACACCCATGAACAGCGCCCTAGGTAACCAGGTCTGGATATGCTTCTTCTTCCAAGATCCAGATCGCGTAACCATTCTTTGCAATCGTCATCACAACCTGCTCACCCCGTTGAACACGGCCTTCTATAAAATCAAAAGCTTTTTCCTGGGCTGCTTCTAGTTTGGCAAAACGGTAATACCAGCCATCTGACAAAATTGCCAGTAACCGCTGCCGTCGATAGGGAACCCGAATCCAACAAATTTGGTACTGCTGGCAAAGCTTCATCCGATTGGTTGGAACTGAATACCGAGAGTGATACTGCTTTAGCCCAGAGTGACTCATGGGCGAATCCTGAGGGTGCGCAAGATAGCCAGTTTCAGTATCTAAACCCACACCATTGAAAGCATTAGCATTCGTTAAACCATGGGCAGTAGTTGAGCCATTAAAAGTACCCTGCAGGCTATTTTCCCAGTCCTCATCCGACCATTCAAGGAACAGCGATGAGCCTTCGTGAGAGTGCCCATGCTCCAGACCCGTATCTTTCTGAAGAAAGCCACTCTCCCCCTTATCTGACCACCCACGTAATAGTCGTGAGCCTTCGTGGGAGTGCCTATGCTCCAAGCCCATATCCTCCCGGAGAAAGTCACTTTCCCGATTCTCCTCTGACCATTCAGCCAACAAGGAGGAATCTGCGTGAGAGCGCGTATCCGCCTCTAGCCTGCTATCATCTAAGGATGGGCTTGGTGGGGCCATGGTCAATAGCTCCTGCTCTAAAAACAGCTTATCCAATTGCATCCTTCTGTTGCGGATTGCCCTTCGCCGTAGCTGCAATCTCCTAATAACATCAGCGCTGATAATTCCTGCTCCAACACTGATGATGATTGTGAATCCAACATATCGAAGGAACAAACCTCCGTTGCTTCCCATGGATGAAGGTTTAACTTCTCTGCTACCTAGCAAAAGGATTTTAGTGAGCAACGAATTCTCTTTTTGCGAAATTAATAGTAAATTCAACCCTGTGAAGACTATGGTAGAAATCAGCAATGCCGGCAGAAGAAGTTTTTTCATTGAACTACTCCTAGGAATAACTTATGGGGGCAAAGGAATTAAATGGAATGTTCAGGCAATAATTAGATTAAGGCAGGCTTTAGCAGTATCTAATCTTTCTATATTCAAAAGCAGCCTGGTTTCAAACGCTGGTAGCCTATCAGGTAGTCCTGTTGGGGGAAGAATAAAGAATCATCAGGCAATGATGAGCGGAGGGAATGATGAGCATTCCCA
>JBAUTA010000574.1:0-11411 GCA_049581985.1 Kovacikia sp. | reverse complement strand
GGAGAAACCGTTCTATTTGCTGCCTGTGGGATTACCTCTGGCAATTTGATGCAGGGAGTTCGGTTCTTCCACGGGGGAGCTAGAACGCAATCCCTGGTAATTTCCAGCCAGTCGAAAACGGCGCGCTTTGTGGATACCATTCACATGTCGGAAGGTCCGAAGTATGTGCAACTGAGGTAACGCCCTATCAGCAACCAGCTATCAGCAGTCAGAGGACCAAAACTGATAGCTGATACAGCGGTTTTCATATCAATGGAGTACAGGGGTGCAGGGGCAGTGCCCCCTGCGTGGGGGTTCCGCCCCACACCCCGTACCTCACCTCAGTGAGAACCGCTATAGCTGAGCTGATAGCTGAACGCTCAAAGCTAACGACTAAAAGCCATTAAGAAATCCAAGGTTAGATATGAACATTGCCGTTGTGGGCCTCAGCCACAAGACTGCTCCGGTTGAAGTTCGAGAGAAGCTAAGTATTCCAGAGAATCTATGTGAGAAGGCGATCGCCCAGCTCTGTAGCTATCCGCATATTGATGAGGTTGCCGTTCTTAGCACCTGCAACCGCCTGGAAATCTATGTGGTTACGAGTGAGACAGAGCATGGAGTTCGGGAGGTCTGCCAGTTTTTATCCGACCACAGCAAACTCCCTGTTTACACCCTGCGCCCCTATTTCTTTACCTTGCTCCACCAGGATGCGGTGATGCACCTGATGCGGGTTTCTGCTGGCCTTGACAGCCTCGTGTTAGGGGAAGGGCAAATTCTGGCCCAGGTCAAGCATTGTCATAAATTAGGGCAACAGCACCAGGGAGTTGGGCGCAGCCTTAACCAGCTATTTAAACAGGCCCTCACAGCAGGTAAGCGGGTGCGAACCGAAACCAGCATTGGCACGGGTGCTGTCTCCATCAGTTCGGCTGCGGTAGAACTGGCTCAGATGAAGGTACAAAACCTGGCTGCCTACCGGGTGGCGATCGTCGGTGCGGGAAAAATGTCCCGCCTCCTGGTTCAACATTTGGTTTCCAAAGGTGCCGCTAATATTTCGATTCTGAATCGATCGATCGAACGGTCCCAGGAATTAGCCAACCAGTTTCCCGAAGCAAAACTACAACTGCATCCCCTGTCCGATATGATGACGGTGGTGGCCAATTCCGATCTGGTTTTTACCAGTACGGCTTCTACGGCACCCCTGCTTGATCGGGCAAAGTTAGAAATGGCCCTGGCTCCTGGCCAACCTCTCATGCTGTTTGATATCTCAGTCCCCCGGAATGTGGATGCCGATGTCAACGATCTCGCCCACGTCCAGGTGTTTAACGTAGATGACCTGAAGGCAGTGGTGGCGCAAAACCAGGAAGCCCGTCGGCAAATGGCAATGGAAGCAGAAGCGCTGCTGGATGAAGAGGTTGAGGCATTCGACCTGTGGTGGCGATCGTTGGAAACCGTTTCTACGATTAGCAGCCTGCGAGACAAGGTGGAAACCATTCGGACCCAGGAATTAGAAAAGGCACTCTCCCGGTTGGGCACCGAGTTTGCCGAAAAGCACCAGGAGGTCATCGAAGCCCTCACCCGTGGGATTGTGAACAAAATTCTTCACGATCCCATGGTGCAACTACGGGCACAACAAGATATTGAAGCCCGCCGTCACGCGATGGAAACCCTCAGTATGCTATTCAACCTGGAACCTGGGTCGAAGAAACAGTTTGGCTAGAAGTCTAGGGTTGCAAACCCTAAATTTTCCACCTTGGGGGAGTGGAGGGGCGAAGCCCCCACTCCCCTCCAAAACTTTCGGTTTGGTCCACTAGCGTTTCGATCGAACCCAGGGCAGCAGTCAAAGCAGAGTCTTCTGCCTTAACTGCCCCTGCTGCCGTTACATCAATTCGCGCACGTCCGTAACCCGACCCGTCACCGCCGCCGCAACGACCATCGCCGGACTCATCAACAGGGTGCGGCCCGAAGAAGATCCTTGCCGTCCTTTGAAATTGCGGTTTGAGGATGAGGCACTGAGTTGGCGACCCTGGAGTTTGTCCGGGTTCATCGCCAAACACATGGAGCAACCCGGTTCGCGCCATTCAAATCCGGCGGCTGCAAAGATCTGATCCAGCCCTTCGGCTTCGGCTTCCTTTTTCACCCGCTCGGAACCAGGCACAACAAAGGCTTTAACGCCCTCAGCCACGTGTCGTCCCTTGGCAAACCTGGCGGCTTCGCGCAAATCCGTAATTCTGCCGTTGGTGCAGCTACCGATGAAACAAACATCAACCTTGGTGCCCTGAAGGGGTTTTCCCGGTTCAAGATCCATATACTGATAGGCTTCCTGGGCGATCGCCCGTTCCTCCATTGCCATCGCTTCCGGTGGCGGCACTACCTCGTTGATCGCGATTCCCTGCCCCGGTGTGATCCCCCAGGTGACGGTTGGCGCAATCTCTGCCGCATCAAACACGACAACATCGTCATAGATCGCATTCGGATCACTGTGAATCTGCTTCCACCAAGCCACCGCCCTGTCCCAATCCGCCCCCTTAGGCGCAAAATCCCTGTCTTTCAGGTACTCAAACGTGATCTCATCCGGGTTGACGTAGCCGCAGCGGGCCCCCCCCTCAATCGACATATTGCAGACCGTCATCCGTTCTTCCATGCTCATCTGCTCAAAGGTCGTCCCAGCGAACTCATAGGCATAGCCAACTCCACCCTGGACGCCCAAGGTGCGGATAATATGGAGGATGACATCTTTGGCATAAACCCCAGAACGCAGATTACCATTGACTTCTACCCGGCGGACTTTGAGCTTTGCCAGGGCCAGGGTTTGGGATGCCAACACATCACGCACCTGACTGGTCCCAATGCCAAAGGCGATCGCCCCAAAGGCTCCATGGGTCGAAGTATGACTATCTCCACAGGCGATCGTCATTCCTGGTTGGGTCAGTCCCAACTCTGGGGCAATCACATGGACAATTCCCTGACTCCCAGAACCAATGTTGTAAAAGGTGATGCGGTGTTCCTTGCAGCTTTTTTCCAATGCTTGTATCATCTCTTCTGCCAGGGAATCGACAAAGGGACGTGCCTGGTTGTCTGTCGGGACAATGTGATCAACCGTTGCGATCGTCCGCTCTGGAAATAGCACCTTTAAGCCGCGATCGCGCAGCATGGCAAACGCCTGAGGACTGGTGACTTCGTGAATCAGATGCAGACCAATCAGTAGTTGGGTTTGACCAGAAGGCAAAACTCCCACCGTATGGGCATCCCAAACCTTATCAAATAACGTCCCTTGGCTCATGGTTTGAATCTCTAAAACATAGTCAGTCTCTAATTCTATCAATTGCAGCTTGATCCACCCAAGTTCGAGTCAAGAACTGTCATGCCCCAATTTGATGTCCCCCACTTTGAAGAAGAAGGGCGAATTCATCCCACCAGCCCAGAAGACCGCATGCCAGTTAGCCAATACGGTTTAGCACTGGACTATCTGGTATTTACCTGCGTTGATTTAGCCTTTACCTGGAATCACCAGGTTTTGCTGGCTCGCAGAAATCAATATCCCAGAAAGTCCTGGTGGGTAATGGGAGGTAGAATGGTTGCCGGAGAAAGCCCGATCGCCGCTGCCCAAAGGAAAACAGCGGAAGAAGCCGGACTCCCGGATTTGCAATCTGAACGCTTTGAATATGTAGGCGTCTACTCCACCTGTTTTGCTTTTCGCAATCAGGAACCCAGGCAAAACGGCTCCCATAGCGTTAATTTGACCTACCGAGTTGCCCTGACGGAAGCTGAAAAGACCCAGGTGACGTTGAACCAGGAGTATGATTCTGATTGGCAATGGGTCGAGTTTGACGCGGTCAATCAATTACTGGACTTGAATACGGTTCTGGATCAGGCTCTACTCAACCTGATTCGGGCGATCGGGCAATTATTGTAGGGGCAACCTCAGGCATCTGGTTGAGCATTCTGCTGCTGGTAGGCCAGGTAAACCGCTTCCAGGAAGTGGTCAGAGACGGTATTCGGTGGGATGATCTCCAAATCGATCAGGGTACGCAGTTGCCGTGCCAGTTTCAAACTAAGTTCCTTTCTGGCATTGGGAGCCATGGCTGCCCGTCGTTCTAAATAGGTGCGAATCACTACGAAATCATCCGGCAATAACTGACTCAGATCTGCCATTGCAGGCAACTGGGTTGCCAGGTCCTTTGCCTGTTCCGAAATCACGATCGTTTCCTTAGAACCGGGACGCTGTTCTTGAATCACCAGAGTACCTGCGGCCCAGTCTCCCAGTCGCTTTTCCCGCTTGCCAAACAGGATGAAAAAAGCCCCTATAAACAGGAGGTCATCGATCGGGCGGAGTAACGAACGGAGAGCGACCTGGGAGATCCCAATCGGTTTACCGTCATCTCGGATGACACGAATTTTGGCAATCCGTTTGCCCGGAGTTTGCCCCTGCCAGGCTAGCTCAAAGAAGGCAAAGTAGCCTGTAAAGATAACAAAGCTAATTAACACAGCGATCGCGGTCAACCAGATAGGAACTGCCGTGTAGTTTTGATTGGTGCCACTGAGATAGCTCAGTAATCCCAGAGAAAATGTTCCCCACAAAACCCAAAAGCCAAACAGCAATAGCCCCATAATGTGGTAGTCGATCAGCAGCGCCAGGGTCCGATTGCCGATACCAGCCAGGGTAAACTCTAGCTCGACGCTTTCTGGAGTAGAGAGGGAAACCCGATTAAAGAACCGCATAAGTTCTAAACCTGGGGCTCGCCGCGATCGCGCAATTGCAAACCGAAGCCTTCCTGGCGATTGCGGAGGTCGTGGTAAATCACCGCTTTGATGCTCTGCCACAGGGGCAGGACGAGGATTCCAAGCACCAAACCAGTCGCATAGCTGACCAACCCAAATAGCACTTGCAAAGGAAAATAGGTATCTGAGTCAGCCGGGATCAAGATTGTAATGAGAACCCGGGGAACAACGGAAAGGACCTGGGCCAGTAAATAGACCGGAATTGTGACACAGAAAGTGATAAAAAACACAAAAAATACCTGCCAGGCATTGTTTTTGGTCAAGTTCCAGATGCGGCTAATTGTCTTGGTGGCGCTGCTTTCAATTTCAACCGCCAGCGGGACTTCGACCGCTGCCAGACGCGCTCCCAACCAGGTGAAAAACCCAATCGCAGCAATGATCAAGCCAAACAACAGCAGTCCCAAAATAAAAGCCAGCAACGCATTCCCTGAAGACCCCCAGCCTCCTCCAGCCGTCACTAAGATTCCAACCAGGATACCTATGACAACCGAGAACGCAAGCATGAGCCCTAATACAATGAAAGCCACAAAGACTTTTGATAATAGGAAGCTCCATTTGCGGGCATTGACGAAGCGTCGGGCATCTTTCAACTCTTCTGGCTGGCTGCTGAGTTGATTAAATGCTAGCCGTGAGATGAGCGCCGAGTTGGTTAAGGATTTGGCAACGCAATAGAACCAGAGAACGAGAACCGCGATCGCCGCCAGGACAATTAAACCCACCAGGGAGGTCGGCTCCTGGGTTGCTGAGTAGACAATCGCAGCGACCATGCCAATGGCGATCACAATCAGTACTGGTAGAAGGGACCACAAAACCGCAACAAGGGCAATCTTCAAATATTGTTTTGCATTCGTGCGGTAAAGCTGGAACCCGGCACTGACGGCATTACCGATGCTAAAAGTCTGAACCGGACCAGAACCAGAAGCCATGCGTTAAACTCCTGCTAGGTGAAGATAGGAAGGCTAAGGATGTTGAGGCTATCCTAAACTACCTCAACCCGTTTTCTACCAAATATCACAGTTTATGAACATCCAGCGTTGGATTGCCCGCCGACAGCCCCGTTGGAAGGAACTCGACACCCTCCTGCAAAAGATAGAGCAGCAAGGATTGAAGGCTTTAAAGGCAGAAGAGATCCGGCAGCTAGCCAGCTTATACCGCTCAGTCTCCGCTGATCTGGCACGGGCCCGCACAAATCAAGTGGGCGAAGTAATTATTCACGATCTGCAAACCCTGGCAACTCGGGGTTATTCCCAAATTTACCAGGGATCACGGCAGCAGGAATGGCAGGCAGTGCTGGAGTTTTACCAGTGGGGCTTGCCGCTAGCGGTGCAACAGGCTAAAGGGTATATTGCCCTGGCTGTGGCACTATTCGTATTTGCCGGAGTGGTTTCCTGGTGGCTGGCGTGGCGTGATCCAACCTTCATGGCACTCATCGTACCACCGGATTTAATTGAGCAGGTACGCGATCGCGGGGAGTTATGGATGGGGTCGATCGTGGGCATCGAACCCTTCGCCTCCAGCAAAATCATGACCAATAACATCAATGTATCCCTGGCAGCTACAGCAGGCGGAATGACGGGAGGCTTGTTGACAGCCTACAGCATGTTGCTGAATGGCGTAGTGTTGGGGAGCATCGGCGCACTGGTGGGTCAGAACAATCTCGCCTTTCCCTTTTGGGCCTTCGTCTTCCCCCACGGTTCCCTAGAACTGCCTTCTATTTTCCTGGCAGGTGGAGCGGGCTTTTTGCTTGCCAGAGCCCTGCTATTTCCGGGGCAGTATCGTCGAGTTGATGCGCTTAAGATCAATGGTGCTAAAGCGATTCAATTGGTTTATGGGATGATTCCCATGCTGGTGATCGCAGGCATTATTGAAGGGTTTTTCTCCCCCAACCCCGCCGTTCCGGATGGAGTGAAGTATCTCACCGGGGTTGTGCTATTTACAGTCCTGGTCAGGTACTTCGGGCGCAGAAAAAAATCGGCATCCCTTCTGGTTTAGGGCTACTGTGTCCACACAAATCTCTCCACACAAATCTAGGATGGAGGCAACAGACTGGGCTTTCGACTCTGCCCCCCGCCCGTGATCCGCACCCCTTAGGGAGTTCTATGGGCAGAGGGAGTTCTATGGGCAGAAGGATGGAATTAAAGCTATCGCCAGATTGATTAGGGTCTAGCAGCCTGTTGGAGTAATCAAAGTTCTCGTGGCTAGGCTCTGCCTCCAGACAGGCATTCCCAGGACCTCCTGGGAACGAGGAGAGTCTCCCCGACAGGCTGCTAGGATTCAAGGGGGAGTGGCCCCCCCAGGCAGGGGTGGAACCCCTGCACCCCGTCCTAACCAATAGGGCTACGGCTATAGCAGGCGATGATGGGAGAGTGAATGATGATTTTTGCGCGGAAAAACACCCTCACCTTTTCAGCAAACTAAGAGGGTGAGGGTGTTGCTGTTTTAATTGGGGGGCAGGGGGATGCTTAAGCGCAATGGGTCAATTAAGCCTCATCCAGGGCCGCTACGCCGGGAAGCTCTTTGCCTTCCAACAATTCCAGGCTGGCACCGCCGCCCGTGGAAATGTGACTCATCTGTTCAGCAACACCGACTTTTTCGACTGCCGCCACGGAGTCGCCACCGCCAATGATGGTGATGGTTCCCGTTTTAGTCACGTCTGCCAGGGTATGGGCGATCGCCTCCGTTCCGACAGCAAACTTATCAAACTCAAACACACCCATGGGGCCATTCCAGATCACGGATTTGCAGGTAGACAAGGCTTCCTGGAAAACCTTGACAGAATCAGGGCCAATATCCAGCCCCATCCAGCCATCGGGAATATTGTTGATGCTGACAGTTTGAGAATTGGCATCGGCAGCGAAGTTATCGGCAATCACCACATCCGTTGGCAGCAGCAGTTCAACGCCTTTCTCCTTGGCTTTAGCTTCCAAAGACTTCGCCAGGTCCAGTTTGTCTTCTTCCACCAGAGACTTTCCGACACTCAACCCCCGCGCTTTATAGAAGGTGAAGATCATGCCGCCGCCAATCAGCAGTTTATCCACTTTTTCTAACAGGGTTTCAATTACCCCAATTTTGCTGGAAACCTTGGAACCACCGACGATCGCCGCCAGCGGACGCTGGGGATTTTCGATCGCATTCTGAAGATACTGCAACTCCTTTTCCATCAAAAACCCAGCCACACTGGGCTTGAGATAGTGGGTCACCCCTTCAGTTGAGGCATGGGCCCGGTGAGCGGTACCAAACGCATCATTGACGTATAGGTCCGCATTTGCCGCCAGTTGCTTAGCGAATTCTGGATCATTCTTTTCCTCGCCGGGATGAAACCGCACATTTTCCAGCAGTAATACGTCTCCATTTTGCATCCCAGCCACCGCAGCGGCGACTTCCGCCCCGATCGAGTCATCGGTTTTCACAACCGTCTTGCCCAAAAGTTCCGAAAGCCGATTAGCAACTGGAGTCAGGCGAAACTTATCCGAGACGCGAGCAGCATAATCGTCTCCCTTAGGACGCCCAAAATGACTGGCAAGAATCACCTTTGCGCCCTTAGAAGCGAGATCCTGAATCGTTGGCAGGGCTGCCCGAATGCGGGTATCGTCTGTAATGTTGCCCTGATCATCCAGGGGAACATTGAAGTCGGCTCTTACCAGAACACGCTTGCCTGACAAATCAGAGGACGATAAATTTGCTACAGTCTTCTTGGGCACCGGACACCTCCTAAAGTTCAACTTAATAAGTCTTTATACCTATTCACATTTTCTCATAATTTGGGAGAAGTTTCTCATGTTTAAGACCGTTCTTTTTCCGATCGATCAAAGTCGAGAGTCGAGGCAGGCCGCCGAAACCGTTGCTGGGCTGGTCAAAACCCACAACAGTCGCTTAATTTTGTTATCGGTTGTGGAACCACCGGATGAATCGCCAAGCGAAACCATGGCTTCACCGGAGGCGATCGCAGAACTCCTGCAAAACGCCAAAACACTTTTCTCTCAACAAGAAATCGACGCTGAAGTGATTGAACGGGAAGGCAAACCCGCATTTACTATCTGTGATGTGGCAGACGAAATTGATGCCGACCTGATCATCATGGGTTGTCGCGGTTTAGGTCTGACCGAAGAGGGGGTTTCCGACAGCGTAACCAATCGCGTCATTAACCTATCGCCCTGTCCAGTGTTGATTGTGCCGTGAGGTAATGGATGGGTAAGGAGGCAATCAGATAGAAATTAATTTAAGTTTTCCATTTAAGTTTTTTGTTTAAGGTTTTCCTTCCCATCCTGCTTATTCCTCCAGCAATACAATTTACCCAAATCTCCTCGTTTGTTCGCTTGGGAAGGTCCAGTTACCAGGGGGGGGAGGGCGTGCTCTCAGGCAAAGGGGTTCCCTGGATAGCTGAGGAGTTGGGTACAGGTTCAGTTAAGCAGTGCTCACCCAACGCCTCAACCACGCCAACCGCAGCCCCCTTCCTCCCCTCTCCCCCTCCCCCTCTCTATGACCACTCCTTCAATTCAATGGTATCCAGGACATATTGCTAAGGCAGAAAAGGCACTGCTAGAGCAACTTAAGCGTGTGGACGTGGTTTTGGAGGTCCGGGATGCCCGAATTCCTCTGGCAACGGAACATCCCCAAGTGCAGCAATGGCTCGGCAATAAAGGGCGCGTATTGGTGATGAATCGAATTGATATGATCCCATCCCAGGCCCGACAGCAGTGGATTGAGTGGTTCAATGCCCAGGGGGAGCACCCCTACTTTACCGACGCCCAGCACGGAAAGGGCATCGAATCTGTTTTGCAGGCAGCTCAGACAGCAGGAACACAGATGAACCAGCGCCGGCACGATCGCGGTATGCTTCCCCGGCCTGTTCGTGCGGTTGTCATCGGTTTTCCGAATGTGGGGAAATCCGCCCTGATCAATCGACTCCTGAATCGGCGGGTCGTTGAGAGTGCCCGCCGTGCCGGAATTACCCGCCAACTCCGCTGGGTCAGAATTTCCGACCAAATCGAGCTATTGGATGCGCCCGGAGTTCTGCCTTCCCGACTGCATGACCAAACCGCTGCCCTCAAACTCGCAATCTGCGATGACATTGGAGAGGCGGCTTACGACAACCAACGGGTGGCGGCGGCTCTAGTAGACCTGCTGAAACAGCTTCAGACAGAAGCCGTTTTGCAAATCCGGTACGACCTGGATGCAGCCCCAATCAGTGGCGAAGATTACATCCATCAGATGGCAGAGCAGCGCTATCAGAACGATCGCGAACGGGCAGCCCGTCAGCTTTTGAACGATTTTCGGAAAGGAACGCTGGGGGCGATCGCCCTGGAATATCCGCCTGCAACCCTGCCAATGGAGTGAAAGGCAGAATCGTGAAAGATTGAGGTAGTCCGATTCGGGACAGAATGGAGAAATCCTGGGGCAAGGGTGGAGGGTGGGGTGAAGGCCATTTCCTACCCTCCGAGGCTCGTCATCCGGCTCTCTCTAGCGCTATCAAAGCAGAAATCCTTTAAAGTGAAGGAATTCATCTATAGCTATCGCCAGTTTGATTAGGACAGAGGATTAAAGGGAGAGTGGGGGCGTTGCCCCCAGCCAGGGGTTTCACCCCTACACCCTGTCCTAAATAATAGGGCTACGGCTATCACCATTGTGTAGCTTATGGTTCAGCCTGACCTCCAACCATTTCTGCCTACAGGCGATGAACTCCCCGGTTCTGACGACACTCCTGTGGATAACGAAGACCAAAACTTTATCCCCAACTTTTTGCTGTTTCTCCTGAATAGTATTTGGAGCGATCGCACAGATTGGTTCTTTGGGGTGGACATGGGGATTTACCACACGACAGGTGCGAATCCCAGAGTTCCCGTGGTTCCAGATGGCTTCTTAAGCCTGGGAATTGAACGTAGAAAAGGAGGCAAATCTCGAAAAAGCTACGTCACCTGGGAAGAAAACGGAATTAGCCCGATTTTGGCGCTCGAAATGGTTTCCTGGACGCCTGGCGACGAATATGGTGAAAAAGCAGACCTGTATGCCCGATTGGGGGTTTTGTATTACGTCATCTACAATCCGGAGTTTTGGCAAAGGGATCGTCATCAACCGTTTGAGGTCTACAAATTAGTGGATGGGGCCTATCAGTTACAAATTGGGGAACCATGCTGGATGCCGGAAGTCGGTCTGGGGATTGGGCGTTTTCAGCGGATAATTGGGGGAATCCAATGGGAGGTTCTATATTGGTATAACCAGCAGGGGAACCGCTATCTAGCAGCTGACGAGCGCGAACAGCAAGCCTATCAGCAAATGGAAATAGAACGACAACGGGCTGAACAAGAACGGCAACGGGCTGAACAAGAACGGCAAAGTAAAACCGATCTAATTCAACGATTAAAGGCAAGGGGCGTAAACCTGGATGATTTACTTTAAAACAAATAACTAAGAAACTTTTCTCCTTCCCAACCCTCTCTCTTTAAGACCGTACATACTAATTTTTTCCTTTTTTTATTTTTTACTCCCTCCTTCTTCCTATGGGTGCATCCGGTAAACACGCTGGCTGGATTAATAAAGCTAACTCACTGATCAAATGGAACCAGTACAAACAGGCTGTTGATGCTTACGACAAAGCCATCAAGCTGAAGCCCAATTTGCTAGAAGCCTGGATGGGCAAGGGCAAAGCATTAATG
>JBAUTA010000573.1:0-3620 GCA_049581985.1 Kovacikia sp. | reverse complement strand
GCAAAAAATTGGTGTCCTTAAAACTACCCTCGTGAACCAGCTAGTGATTCTCGCCTACCGATTAAAAGTCTCTCCAGAAACAATCGTCAAATGGTATCGTCGAGGTTAGTAATGACACTTAAACGTTCTAAGACTGGATTCTGGATTGTCCTGGCACTCCTGTCGTTTGTGACAGTTTGCCTGCTAAGTCCTGTCAGGGAACTGTTTGATGAAGCTTTTCTGGTTCGACATTTTGATGGGTTGGGAGCAAATGCCGCCCCCTTTTTTGTGCTGATTTTTGCTGGAGCCACAAGCCTGGGATTTCCAGGAAATGTGATGTCGGTTGCGGCTGGGACGGTCTTTGGGGTGGTTTGGGGAACGATCTGGTCCGTTCTGGGAGCAACCCTGGGGGCAACGGGCGCATTTCTGCTGGCGCGCCACTCATTGCACGGGTGGGCAGATCATTACCTGGGTAACCATCCAATGCTGCAAAGGCTAAATCAGGCGATCGCCCGCAACCCTTTTAACTTCGTTTTGGCTGTCCGGTTTACACCCCTTTCTCCCTTCAGCCTGGTTAACTTCTTGTTTGGCTTAACTCCCATTGACCTGAAAACCTACATGCTGGGAACCTTTCTGGGCATGATCCCCCTCTCCATTGCCTATACCTGGTTGGGAGTGAGCGGCATCCAGGCATTGCATGGCGGCGATCGCCTCCCCCTCTTTCTCGCACTCAGCTTCCTCACCCTGCTTTCTGTTTTGCCCATGCTGACAAAACCAAAAACCAAATGAGTTTCGGGTAGTCCAATTTATAGCTATCGCCAGTTTGATCAGGACAGATGATTCAAGGGGGAGTAGGGGCACCGCCCCCAGCCAGGGGTGAAACCCCTGCACCCCGTTCTAACCAATAGGGCTACAGCTATAGGAAAGCCTGGAGAATCCTGGGGCAATGATCAGGGGGTATGATGATCAGCATTTCCCATCCTTCTCCGCTCTCGTTAACCTGCCTTTTCTGCCCTGCCCACTCCTCCCCACGACTAGAGTCACACACGGTACACTGAAGAAAACTCTTCTCCTGGCGTAACCCTATTTCAGGTTGCTTGCCCCAAAAAGCTATTTTCTCCCCCTCCCCCCCTTAAAGTTCTATGGCAGTTCGCAAAGACACCATCTTTGAGCGTTTCTTAGCTCCTATCGTCAACAACTTTCTGATTAATCAGGATGAGTTGCGTCGTTTCTACGAAAGCATTGATTGGCAGACTGCCACTGCTCGACTTAGCAACCCAACACTTACCTATCCTCCTTACTACACCAGTCAAAACTTCCACGGCATCGAAGGGGGTTACCTTAACGCTGGGGCAGCGGTGTCCTATGACCCCATCACTCAATACGCCCTGCCCCCCGGTGAATCTATCGTTCGCCAGGGTTTAATTGATGCGGTTCAATCCCAGCCACGCCGTATTTTAGACCTGGGCTGTGGTACAGGTTCCACAACGCTGATGCTGAAACGGGCTTTTCCGCAGGCAGAAGTCATTGGGTTAGATTTGTCTCCCTACATGCTGGTAGTCGCTGACTATAAGGCCAAAAAAGAAGGGTTGAAAGTCCAGTGGCAGCATGGGAACGCAGAAAAAACGGGATTTCCGGATGGTTCCTTTGACTTAGTAACGGCTGCCCTCCTCTTCCATGAAACCCCACCTGCCGTTTCCCGGAAAATCCTGCGTGAGTGCCATCGTCTGTTGGCAATTGGCGGAGAAGCGGTCGTTTTAGACGGCAGCCAGAAGATGTTGCGTCAGACAGAATGGCTTACCCAAATTTTTGAGGAACCTTACATTAACGCCTATGCCTCCGAGAGTGTAGATGCCTGGATGGGTGCGGCTGGCTTTGGAGCCGTGCAAACCCAGGATGTCTGGTTGATTCATCAAGTTACCCACGGTTTGAAACCCCTGACACAGCAACTTTCTGAAACAGAACTGTTCGCAGATTTAGAGGCGATCGACAGTCGGCAATGGGCAACGAGTTAGGAAATAGGAGGTAGGAGGTAGGATGTGTGAGTTATGGGTTATGAGTTATGAGTTATGAGTAGGAATAAGTGCATAGAAAGCGTAAAAACTTCAACGCATCAAACCCTCTGCCCCTGCCATTGGTCATTTTGCCCTTGTCATCTGCGATAACTCTCCATGGTCCTCAAGGCTGTTTTATTTGATTTCAACGGCGTTATTATCAACGATGAGCCGATTCACGAGAAGTTGATCAATCAACTTTTAATTGAGGAAAATCTGAGACCGAAGTCAGGGGAATTTCGCCAGTTTTGTCTGGGTAGAAGAGATCGCGACTGTCTCCCAGTACTGTTCAATAATCGGGGCCGAATTCTTACAGAGGAACTCCTGGATGGACTGATTGCCCGTAAAGCAAGAGCTTACGCGCAGGAGCTGACAACCCTGGAAAAGCTCCCGATTTACCCAGGTCTGGCGGATTTTATTTTTAACCTGCGCGCAGCAAAGGTAAAAATGGCAGTGGTCAGCGGAGCGATTAGCTCTGAGATTGAATTGGTATTGCAGCGTGCCCAATTACGGGAGCATTTCTCAGTGATTGTCTCTGGTGATGAAGAAATTCCTGGTAAACCTGCCCCCGATGGCTACCTGATGGCGATCGAACGCCTGAATCAGCAATACCCGGATCTACAGCTCAAGTCCTGGAACTGTTTGGCGATCGAAGATACCTTCTCAGGAATTGAATCTGCTAGACAGGCAAGCATCCCCGTAGTTGGCGTTGCCAACAGTTACCCGTTTCACATGCTCCAGCGGCGTGCCAATTGGACGGTTGACTATCTCTCGGATTTAGAGCTGGAGCGAGTGCAGCAGGTTATCTCTAATAATGTTGTGGGGCAAAAGGCGGGATAGGCGCAGGGAAAGGATGAAAGATCAAAAGTGCGAGGATATTGCACACCATCACCCCGCTATCTCTTTATCCCTGCACCCCGCGCCCGATGATAAAATACCTAAGCGTTGATCATTCCCATTCCAGGGATACATTCCTGGGGAGTTAGCTCAGTTGGTAGAGCGCTGCGATCGCACCGCAGAGGTCAGGGATTCGAATTCCCTACTCTCCATATTCTTAAAACCTTCTGGAATATAGCCTTTATAGCTTTTCTGGTGGCTATTTCGGGGCTTGTTTTTGGGGCCGTTCTTCAATCGTTTTTCTATTTTTGGGGTCATCTTGGTTCTATTTGGATAGAAGATAGGTAGAATTTGGATAGAATCTTCTATCTGTCGAGAACTCAGATTTTCGGCCTATATCATGGCTACTACTCCTAAGGCAAAAAAGGGGACTGTCTCTGTCACAGTGGATAAGGCACGACTCCGACTTGGGTGGCGCTATCAAGAGAAGCGACAATTTCTCTATACAGGATTGCCCGACACCCCAACAAATCGACGTGTCGCAGAGAGGAAAGCCACTCAAATTGAGTTGGATATTAAATCTGGGCACTTTGACCCTAGTTTGAAAGCGTACAAAACTCCACAGAAGATTTTGAAAACGCATTCTGTGGTCGAGTTATTTGAGCAGTTCATGCAGTTTCACTACCCATCGCCTTGCTCTGTAATTAGGAATGTCATGAATAATCCGTTCGCACTCATCTTTCGGAGGAA
>JBAUTA010000572.1:0-5256 GCA_049581985.1 Kovacikia sp. | reverse complement strand
GAGCAGGGGGAGCTTATTCAATCTGATCTGTTGCGTACAACTGATGACCTCCGCCAGCAGATCTTAGACCGTAGGGCAAAACCTGAGAGGCAATAGTCATAAACCGGCGGGAAATCTGCGATACCTGCCACCTAATCCCAAGCTCAAGCATCGGAGTGGCGCAGGGGGTGGGGAAGCTTTGCCCCTACTCCCTTTTAATCTTCTGTCCTAATCAAGCTGGCGATCGCTATAAAGCTGGTATGGATCTGGTTTAAATTGCGTATGAACAGAGGGAGTGGTGAAAGCCCTTCCCTGCTGGGAAAGTGTTTTCACCATCCAAAATCGCTATAGCCCTCCACCTTTAATTAACTTTTCTAAACCTGTTGCGTGATTTGCACTTCCGCGATCCCCTCCCTGCATAGAATATGAACTTAAGTCTTCGATTTTTAATGACGAGGAGAGAAGAAACACTATGGCAGATCCAAGAAATGCGGAGCTTATTAAACCCTACTTTGATGATCCTTTCATTGGGCACCTATCCACCCCGATCAGCGATTCTGCATTCACTAGAAACTTTATTGGCAACTTACCTGCTTACCGCAAGGGGCTTTCTCCCATTCTGCGCGGTTTAGAGGTAGGTTTAGCCCACGGCTATTTTTTGATTGGCCCCTGGGTTAAGCTAGGTCCCCTGCGTGACTCAGATGTTGCTGCCCTCGGTGGACTTATTTCAGGTGTTGCCCTGATCCTGCTTGCAACCGCATCCCTATCTGTCTATGGATTGGCAACCTTTAAGGATGAAGAAGCTGTTGAAGCCGATGCCGCTCAGTCCACTAGCCTGAAGCCAACCCGCGCAAGTAAATCATTGCAGTCAGCTGAAGGTTGGAGCCAGTTTACGGGTGGATTCTTAGTAGGTGCAATGGGTGGTGCATTTACTGCTTACCTGCTGCTATCTAACTTCGGTGTTGTCGATTCCATCTTCCGTGGAAATTTCAATTAAACAGCAGGGTTAATCCCAACTCTATTGCTCAACACTGTAATAACAAGCCTGGATAACATCAATTATCCAGGCTTTTTTAGGGGCTAGAACTCCGGTAAAACAGTCCTGGAGAAACTATCGATATACTTACCCACAAGGCTTGAGGGCAACTCCAGAGGTGCCTGCCTGAGGGAAAAGGGGAGGACTGGAAAGGACAGGATGTTGTCTACCGGCTTAGGGACGGTTAAGGCACTAGTAGGGTGCGGCGCAAGTTTAGCTACTGTAGAGCGGGCATCTTGCCCGCGCAGGCTAGAAGCCTGCTCTACAAACGGTAGGCGTATTTCCGCCCATCACTACTAGCCTGTTTCAGATCCCTTCAACAAAAAGCCCGACATACAATGTCGGGCTAATCGGGCTAATACTGATCAAAAGTGGAACATTCTAGCGAATATATTCCTTAAGCACGCTATTGCGATTGGGATGACGCAGCTTACGAAGTGCCTTCGCCTCAATCTGACGAATTCGCTCACGGGTGACGTTGAAGATCTGGCCGATTTCTTCTAAGGTTTTCATCCGACCATCATCCAGACCATAACGTAGCCTTAAAACATCACGCTCCCGAGGGCTGAGGGTGTCCAGTACGTTTTCCAGATCTTCCCGTAACAGATTCTTAGAAACCTGATCCTCAGGCGTTTCGCCATCAGATTCAATAAAATCACCCAGGCGAGAATCTTCTTCCTTACCAATTGGGGTTTCCAGAGAGATTGGCAATTGGGCAGATTTAGCAATAAACCGGAGCTTCTCGATGGTCATTTCCATCCGGGTTGCAATTTCTTCTTCAGTGGGTTTGCGCCCCATTTCCTGAGAAAGCAGTTTGGTTGTTTTCTTAATTCGGGAAATCGTTTCGTAAAGGTGAACCGGGAGTCGAATGGTACGAGACTGGTCTGCGATCGCCCGTGTAATCGCCTGACGAATCCACCAGGTTGCATAGGTAGAGAATTTGTATCCTTTTTCGTGATCAAACTTCTCAGCAGCACGGATCAAACCCAGACTTCCTTCCTGAATCAGATCTTGGAAGGACAAACCCCGGTTCATATACTTCTTAGCGATCGAAACAACCAATCGTAGGTTAGATTGAACCATTTTGTCCTTGGCCCGACGACCCAGGTGCAAACGATGACGAAAAGCTGGCAGGGGCATATTGACTGCGCTTGCCCACTCCCTATCCTGGGGATCCCGATCCAACTGCTGTTGGAGGCTTTCGCGAATGCGCTCCAACTCCAGCAAATCGGCAATCTTACGAGCCAGCTCAATTTCTTCATCGGCTCGTAGTAATCGAATTCGACCGATTTCTTGCAGGTACAAGCGAATAGAGTCTTCAGTGTAATGCTTCTTTTTTGCTTGAGTCCGGCGTCGAGTAGAGCGAGCCTTCCCAGGCTTGCCGTCCTCATCCGCAGAAGCATCTAAAGCATCCTCCTGATCATCCTCTTCAATGAAGAACTCCAACTCTGCTTCAGGCAAATCGTTGGAGGTATTGCCTAAGAGATCGATTTCGAGTACGTCGTTGGCCTGGGTCATGCCGCGTTCCTCATGCTCCTTAACTAAAAAATGGAATCAGTCAACAGAGAGAACCATACACATGGCTGCTTATCAAAATAGCTTCGACAAGCACTCTCGAGTAACAATTATGCTGGCTAATGAATCAACTTACCTCTACACCCAAACGATGACGCGATGCAGAGGCGTATATTTGCGAGCTTTAAGCATCAGATCTAATGGAAGACCCTCCTGATTGTAGCTTTTCTAACAAAAATTGCACGCTTTTCCTTTGCCATTATCCCAAAATGGGGGGTGATTCAGAAGTGGCTTTAGTTCTAAACTCGCGTAGTGTAACTAGAGATGGGAAAGTTTTCAACCGCATCCGTTTGGTAAATGCGATTTTGTACGAATAGGTCACGTCTCAAATAGAACAGCCGCTGGTTAAGTAGGCAATTGAAACCATTTCTCTAGCCAGCGATTCAGTTCATGGAGCAAACTTCCTGATAGCTACGTTAACCTAAAATTTCCTAGAACTGTATTAGAACTATCTAAACTAAAGTTAAGCTCCCTCTAGGATACCGAGAACGAAAAGATGGCTGATCCTGTCAAAATACTGAAATAGCTCAGCCATTTCAGTGAACTTAATGATTTCCTGATAATTCATCAACTAATTGTATCCAGTTACCTACAGGCTGGAGAAATTCCTGCAATCGAGTCAAACCATTTTTCCTAATTTTCTGAACAAGAAAGTTCTAAGGACTCGGGATCAAGCAGAATCTCCTTAATCATAGATGAGCGTAAGCTACCCCAAAGGCTACACATGCTTAAGGAACAGGTCAGGACGAGCAGTACATCATTCTGGGCTAACTTGCACCCAAGTTGATAAACCTGCGAGCGTTGGCTAAGGTCAAAAGTTGCTAACCTGGCAAAGAGTTCGTTATTATGATACATGCCTTTGCGAAGGATGCCATCAAACCAAAACTCAAAGACAAAGATTTTCTCCTCGTCAATAACGATGGGTACCACTAGAAATACCTGCCGGGAGTTGCGATGATGAAGGGGAAAGTTCTATTCCCATTATGGGCAAAGAAACAAAAATTAGCTGCTTCAGGGAAAATTAAAGTGGATTGAGAGTTGAAAAGGGCGACTTACCGTGTTTTCCAGAGTTGATGGACGGTAACAAATCGGTAATCTTGCTGAATTAGCATTGGGATCAACTGGTTAGCTGTTTCGGCAACATCTTCTCCTCCGTGGTAGCCGTCGTGGAGAACGATGAGGGAGCCGTTTCTAACCTGTTTAAGCACTCGTCGAATGACGGTGTTAATCCCTGGTGTAACCCAATCTTCGGGTACGACGCTCCACATTACGGGGCGGTAGTTCCATTGGTTCAGTAGGCTTAAGGTCTTGGGGGTAAATAAACCATTGGGAGGGCGAACATCGCGAATAAATTCAGGCGTGATCTGACAGGCAGACGCAATTTCAGATTGCGTCTGCTGTAGAGTGCGTTTGAGCTCAGGAGAAGAAAGGAGGGGAAACGAGCGATGATCATAGCCGTGTACTCCTAACCAATGGCCCCGATCGTAGATCGCTTTAGCGATCGCAGGGGCTCGGTTGACACAAACTCCTAAGCAAAAGAAGCTGGCTGAAATGCTGTAGTGATCCAGCACCTTCAAAAGCTCAGGAGTGTACTGAGGGTGGGGACCATCATCAAAGGTAAGGGCGATGTTGCGACTCTTTTCACTCCCAGACCAAAGGCATCCTGGAAACTGAGGCTTGAGGACCTTATAAAGAAGGGGGTACAAAGGTGCAAACTGCATAGTCACTAGCTGGCAGGGCAACAAACTTGCCTGGTGTGAGCAGATTGGACTAAAGACAACAGGATCTCGTTACTGATTGGAGTCACCAGGAACCCGTCAAATCCTGGATTTTCTTCTTGATGAATCCAACTGGGAGCATGAAAGTCGGTTAAGGCGACCAGGGTAATGTTGTGGATGTTAGCGCGAGTACGCAACTCATGCAGTAAAGGTTGCGACCAGTTACCGTGATTGCCTGCCAGGACAATAAGGAATGGGGGATGGTGGGCAGTATGTCTGATCGCCTGATCTTCCGTACTGGCGATCGTCACGGTATAGCTTGAACGTCTCAACAAAGATGCAAGCATGCGAACTTTATAGGGCCGTTTCGCTAATAGCAAGATATAATCTGATGCCAATTGCATAGCGCAAAACCGTAGGTCACTTGCTAATATATCCGCTGGACGAAAGTGGTTTTGGAGAATAAAATTACTGAGATCTTTTTGCTAATTCCTTTTAGCTCTATTTATCCGAATTTAACTGCTTCCAATTTTCTTAGCCTTTAGGAAGACTAAAGAAAAATATTGCAATATTTCTTAGAGTTGAGTTGAAGAATATTGTTCTTTTTAGTACAAAACTCATACCAATTTAAAAAATGAAGGTTACAAATGGGGGTGTGGGGGCTTCGCCTCCAGCCAGGGGTGGACCCCCTGCACCCCGTCCCCAATCTGCCCTGCTCGCTATTTAAATTGGTATCAAAACAGAAAAACTTAACTACAGGCCACAGAATATCGCAGGAATACCCATTCAGAGTAGGGATTGCAGATGGGGGGAAGTGGGGGTTTTGCCGATTCCATCTGTCGGGGTTACTTTTTAAATAGGTATAATCCACTAAGGCAGGTCCGATTTATTCATCTCTAAAATGTAATTTCTACCTTTAAATTCCGAATAAAATCTAAAGAATAGATA
>JBAUTA010000571.1:0-2618 GCA_049581985.1 Kovacikia sp. | reverse complement strand
ACAATTTAGTGCGGGTCAGTGGCATCCAGAAGCTCCCGTCCCTGCGATCGGCTGGAATTATGGGGCGGTCACTCTGGCAGAAAGGGATCAAGGATTAACCATAAAAACTCCAGATCAGCATTCCGATTTATCCCCCAGCCCTCATCCTCCGTCTTTTCAGGACTATGTCTTTGAGAAGCCCTTGCAGAAGGGAGGTTTTATTTCCATCACCCTTACCTGGGATCGCCTGGTTGAGCTGGTTGATAAGAACAAGAACGGGGAATTCGACATGGAAGAGAGTTTCCGTGATCGCGGCTTAAACACCCTTTACCTTTATTTGATGCGAGCCGAAGACACCGATACTCGCAAAAGCATCTGGTCTTCTATTAGCGATGTAGATAGTCTGCAGCACCTCTTTCACCAGATCCCCGAAACGGGGCAGTACAAAATCCGGGTCGTGTTCCAAAAACGAGTGAACGAGGCAGTTCAACCCTATGCGATCGCCTGGTGGAGTGTGCCAGCCCGGTAACCTGCAAATGGTGATTGGAACCCTTTAGGGAAGCTCGATCGTCTGCCCTGTAGCCGCCGATCGACGGGCCGCATCCGCCACTCTTAGCGTATACAGACTTTCCACAGGAGTGACATAGAGGGGTTCACCCTTAAATAAGTGGTCTAAAACCATGGCCGTATCTTTGGCAAACAGGCCCCGCCGCCCTGACACTTCGATCGGGTGGTTGCCGTCCGCCTGCACTAACGTTCCCTGATCCCCGGTCAAAACCAGCGCACCCTGGTCGCCGTGCACTTCAAATCGGCGTTCTGGTTGCCACAGCGTTTCGCCCTTTCCATAGGTAACTTCAGCGATTAAGCCACTCTGGAAGCGCAACTGAGCGGTACAGAGGCAGGCAGCATAATACTGACTAGATGGTTCGGGATGCCAGAATCGGGCCTGACAACTGACCGCTGTCACCGCCCCAAACAGGTCAGTCAGCCGATGCAGCCGCGAGAGCGCCCCCATTAATGGAAAACCAAATAGATCGGCATGGTAGGTCCACCGTTGGGACGCGGGGCGTTCGGGCTTAGTCGTGACATAGCGGGCGTAAAATACGCTGCCAATTTGGGGGAGGGAGGCTTTCAAAGCCTGGTGAACTCCCCCCATTAGCTCAATGTGCTCTACATGGAGGAGCTTATTTTGGGCCGTTGCCAGGGAAATTAAGGATTCTGCTTCAGAAACATCCAAGCAGAGGGGATATTCTACAATCACATGGATTCCTGCCTGGAGAGCGGCTCGGACGATCGCCCCATGATCCCGGTTGATTGTACAAATAATTACCAGATCGAGAGAGAAATTTTCGATCAGGTCCTTCCATGAATCAACAGCTTGCCCTCCATAGATCTGGCTAAACTCCTGGGTCTTTTCGGGCGTGTGCCCCGCGACTGCAAACAATACTGCCTGGGGATGCGATCGCAGCGTCTCAGCCCGCAGCTTGGCCGCATATCCCGTGCCAACTAAACCCACCCGCAAAGGTTGGGAAAACGAAAATTTTGAGGGAATAGTCATCAGATTTCTCAGTTTACTTCTATGGACCCAACAACTTTTAGTACTCCAAATCCTGGCCGAGGCAGTCCGATGGGGAAGGAGAATCATCGAGCGATGCTGGGAATGGCTGATGATCACCCTTTCCCAGCATCGCCCGCTCTTGCCATCCTGCCCTTTCTATAGCACTACTTTTATAGGTTAGGACGGGGTGCAGGGGTGGAACCCCTGGCTAGGGGCTTCGCCCCCCCCACTCCCTTTAATTCCAATTTCCTAACGTGCTTGCGTAGGGCTATATAACTAACCTGACCGAATATGAGTCAAATTAATTAGAGAAAATAATATTTACAGGTTGTCTATCGGCAGCTAATCAGCCCGAATACAATACCTGGCATGAGTTACAGCGGATTTTCGGTGATTCAGAGAGCCTCGTCCTATAAGATAAGCAGATTAAATCAACTGCTCTTATTACGAATCCCATTCATCCTGAGCCACAATCAGCGGTTCTAAACATTCGTTTTTCCCGTAGTATCAAAAGTAAAGCTGATTTAGGAAGCAGACTTTATCTGAAATAGAGCTACGGAGCCAGCTTCCAATGAGCTTAAAGTGCTGTTTCCATTATTGAGAGGACCACTGCATGCCAACTTTTAAGGTCACGTTGATCAACGAAACCGAAGGTTTGAATACCACTATCGAAGTTCCCGACGACGAGTACATTCTCGACGCCGCTGAAGAGCAGGGTCTCGATCTTCCCTATTCCTGTCGGGCAGGTGCTTGCTCTACCTGTGCGGGAAAGCTCAAGGAAGGTACAGTTGACCAATCTGATCAATCCTTCCTGGATGATGACCAGATTGAAGCTGGATACGTGCTGACTTGTGTGGCTTACCCCACCTCCGATGTCACCATCATCACCCATCAGGAAGAAGAGCTGTACTAGCTCTCCTGTCACCGGGGTAGGGGGAGCTTTCCATCTAACGCCCTCCCCTACCTCTGTTTAGTTGATTGAATTTCATCTTTTTAGAGTTCCTAAGTTGACAGAAGCGTAGTTCGGCAAATCAGCCGAAAAGCGCTTCTGTTTTGTTATTTATAGCCTTAGCCATACTGG
>JBAUTA010000570.1:0-3952 GCA_049581985.1 Kovacikia sp. | reverse complement strand
GGAGTGACCGTACACCCAGCTCTAGGAGCCGATCGCGCCAGGCCAGGAGTTTCAGATCTGCGTCAAGATTTTCGATGCCAACGGTTTCCTGCGTTTTTTCTATCAGCTTCCAATCAGCGGCGTTGAGGAGATCTAAGGCGACAGGAAAGGGACGGCGATTTGCGGGCTGGCTTTGATAACAAACTTCAAATTTGCCCTGCTCCCGGTTATACAGCAAGACTAAGAAACGTTCGCCTTTAAGGCGCTTGCAGAGTTGCTCTGCGGACATCTTGAGGGTGGTTTTCCAGTCTTCGTCGGTGTAAATTGAACGGGCAACTTCTGCAGTCAGGGTTTGATCCAGGCGAATCTGGGCGATGGTTTGTTCCATCTCATCCAGTGGCGCAAGCAGGGCAACGATTTGAGCCGCTCCCCGGATATAGCTTTTTTCTTCTTCTTCCCAGATGCGGGCTTCACTTCCCTCAACCGCTAAAAAGCCGAGCAGTTCATTGTGAAACAGGATGGGGGCTGCCAGCAGCGATCGGGCCCGGATCTGCTGCATCAATCGGCTGGTGGTGTCCGCCTTGAGGGAACTGTGGGCCTCGCCAATCGAAACCACCTGATCAGAGAGAAGCGCCTGGTAAAACCCACTCACCTCCTGGACGGTGATCCCTGATGCTGGCTGGCCTGTTTCGCTGAACCCTGTTGCCTTCTGACGATTGCTAACCCGCCGCCAGAAGTAGCGACGTTCCCGTTCAAACCAGTAAACGCTCGTGCGCGTTGGTTGGATGAACTGGTGGGTTTCCTCCACAACCTCTTCCAGGCGGGGCCCCAGACCAGAGATCGATCGTAGCTTGGTCAAGAGCGCCAGTAGGGGTTGATCTGGACGTTTGGTCTGTTGTCGTTGCCATTCCACCTCAATTTGATAGAGAGCCGCACCCATGCCACCCAAAATCATCGATAGCCGTGCTTTCTCATCGGTTCGAGGAGAAGCGCCCCAAAGGGAGGTTCCCAACAGCGTGACTCCATAGCAGCGATCTTTATAGCGAATCGGGAAAATTACGGTTCCCTGAATATTCAGATTGCGGGCCACCTTTCGCCACTCCCCTGCCCGTGATTCTTCCCGCAAATCAGGCACAGCCAGGGGGCGCTGCTGGATCACGACCTGTTCCAGGATGTCTCCCGGATTGAGGACAAATCGCTGTTTTAGAAAACTGGACTGCCCCCCCGGCATGACCCCGCCCTTGCCATGCAGACGGTGCTCTAAACGGTCATAAAGCCCGACCCAAATAAGGGTGTAATCAAATTCCGCCTGAAGATAGGCTAGCGTCGTATCAATGAGAACATCCGCATTCTCCTCTTCCCGTAGGGTTTGCAGAATACGCCCCAGGGCAACCAATTGTCGATCGTAAAGTTGGGCATTTGGCTCTTTGGGCTGAACCATGTTGGAGAGCAGTAGTTGGAGAGCAGTAGAGAGACTAATAAACCAGGGTATTCAGAGAAAAGACGGTGAAATAGACAGGACCCGAGGCTAACTTGAGTCTATCTTGAGTTGAAAAAACACACTAAGATAGCGCCAGCGGAAACAATCTAAACCATGCTGTCATAATCTTGAACATTGCTACCATCCTAATTTGTTTCCGAAGGTTCAGATGGACATTTACCAGGCGGCAATCCGTCCAGTTTTATTTTCCAGGCTCAAAACAGACCCGGAGTGGTTGCACCAGCAAACCCTGCAAGCGTTAGGCTGGCTCGATCGCAATCATTCTCAACCTTTTGCCCAGTGGTTTCAGACCCAACTCCAGAAGTCTTACTGTTTCACCCATCCGCATTTGAGGCAAACGCTATGGGGTCTAAGCTTCGAGAACCCGATCGGTTTAGCCGCTGGATTTGATAAAAATGGAGTTGCCTCTGGTGTTTGGCCCAGCCTGGGCTTTGGTTTTGCAGAACTGGGTACTGTCACGCTCCATCCCCAACCGGGCAATCCCCGCCCCCGCCTATTTCGCCTCCCCCTGGACCAGGCTGCCCTTAATCGCATGGGCTTTAACAATGAGGGCGCGGCGGCAATGGCTGAGGTGTTGAAGCAGCGGGGCAGGGGAAGGGGGGCGGATTCTCTCCCCTTCCCCTGCTTCCCTCTAGGGATTAACCTGGGTAAATCCAAGGTGACTCCGCTTGCGGAAGCGGCGGCAGATTACCTGGGAAGTTTTCGGTTGCTAAAGGGCTGGGGAGACTATTTTGTGGTGAACGTGAGTTCGCCGAATACACCGGGGTTGCGATCGCTCCAGGCAACTGAGCAGCTTGCCCCCATCCTGACTGCCTTGCAGCAGGAGAACTGGCAACAAAAACCGTTGCTTATTAAAATTGCCCCCGACCTGGAGTGGGAGGAGATCGCCGCCATTCTAGATCTGGCCCAGAAACACCATCTGGCAGGCATTATCGCCACCAATACCACGATTCGCCGGGATGGACTCAAAACCCAGGTGTTGGAAACCACGGGAATTTCTATAGAGCAGGAAGCGGGAGGCATCAGCGGTGCGCCCCTGCGAGATCGGTCCACTGAAGTCATTCGCTTTATCTGGAAGGAGACTCAAGGTATGCTTCCGATCATCGGTGTTGGTGGGATTTTTACCGCTGAAGATGCCTGGGAGAAGATCACCGCTGGAGCCAGCCTGGTTCAGGTTTACACGGGCTGGGTCTACGAAGGCCCGTGGATGGTCCACCGGATTTTGCAAGGACTGGTGCAGAAGCTAGAAGAGAGAGGCTTGGAATCGATTTCGGAGGCGATCGGCTTGGGGGAGGAGTGAGAAGGCAAAAGGCAAAAGTCAGAAGGGGGGCAAACACTTAATATCTCAAACGACACAACATAATCTGCTGCATAGGGTTTTCAGAGTTCGAGAAAATAGTTCAAATGATTGAACAGCAGGTATTTGCGGTCATCCATCAAATTGGCAATCATTGATCCTCCATTTTTGGAGCTAGACCCCTTGCCTGCAATGAATTTGCTTTTACGACTTACATTGCTGGGTTAGTATAGCGATCCTATTTGGATTATGAGAAAGGATTCCACTGGAATCCTTTCTCATAATGCCTCTCAAACTCACACCTGATTTAGGACTGCTATATATGATTTTGTTGTCGATAAAGTCTAATGCAATAGTCAAACCAATCAAGCCTTATTATATTTATATAAAGTAAAGTTGTGGTGTCTTTGGACAGCGAGTTAGGGGCAGGGAATCTACACCTAGTAGACCAAAACGAAAGTTTTGGAGGGGGTAAAGGGAGGAATCCCCCTGTTGGGGACGAAGCCCCCACTCCCCCATGTTGCAAAATTTATGATTGGCAACACTAGTAGTCTGTGGTGTAAATCTAGCCACTCTTCCGTAGCGTAGTCGTCTCGACTACACGCAGGCAAGATGCCTGCCCTATGGTTGCCAAACTTCCGCCTTGTTGTACTAGGGAGTTAAAGTAATGGTTAATGAGAAAGCGATCTCGGTAGATAGGCTCTCGTCCCCACAACTGCAAGAAGCAGAAAGCAGATGGGTGATGTCCCCTGATTCGTCCAGCGCATCGAAAAAGTGTTTCGTAATCATGCCATTTGGAATAAAAGAAAATGTAAATGGTGAAATTATAGATTTTGATGAGATTTATAATTGTTTAATTAAACCCACGATTGAGGCTTTGAATATTAAATGCATTCGCTGCGATGAAATTGCTGAAACTGGGTGGATTCATTCAAAGATGTTCGAACATATTTACGAGTCCGAACTGGCTGTAGTTGATATTACTTCTCTAAATCCAAATGTATTTTATGAACTTGGGATAAGACACGCTCTTGTTAAAGCAGTAACAGTCTTGATTCCAGGGCTGTTTCATTCTAAATTTTGGCATTTTATGCATCTACGAGAATAGGCCATTCTAGCCTTTAGGGGTTTTATCCCTTGATGGCTAAAATGCCCTAAACTCGTCACCTCTATCT
>JBAUTA010000569.1:0-2165 GCA_049581985.1 Kovacikia sp. | reverse complement strand
CAGTTAACCGTGGCGATTTGGATGACATACGCTCTCGCTATAGCGCCAGTTGGACCATTTCAGTCAAGGCAGTCGTTTCCAGCAAAGAATCTGGAATCGGCTCCAACATTAACTGAATGGCATCTTTCAAATTTTCAATTGCTTCCTCTCGATTCTCACCAAAGGAAGAAACAAAATTGAGTTCTGGGCAGGTTGCAGAGTAAGCTTTTGCTTCATCGTCCCACTCTAAAACAATCCGAATATTCATCGATTTAGCCTCCTTTTAATGCCGCTGATTGCGCCAAAAACTTCTCAATCAGCTTGTTAAATTCTGCCTCAATTTCAAACACAGCGGTGAATTCCGCAAACGCCCAGCGACCAAAGTTTCCCAAGTTATTCACTCCCGGCACCCAATAAGTTCGCATCGTGCTAGCTTTTTCCTTGGCATCTTCACCGCGATAGCCCTTGATTTCTACAATCAGATTGAGCAAATCCGGCTGACCATCATCAATCTGTACAACAAAGTCTGGCAGATATTTCTTCGGCGTCGAGCCATGTAAGTAGGGTACTTCCAACCCCAGGTTTTGGTTTTTCACATAAGCCCGGACGCGGGGATGGACCTCTGCCACACGGCAGAATTCCGCTTCCCAGTCGCTATCGCACACCACCCAGTTGATGTGGCAGCGGCGCGGATCGGTCTGCCAGAGTGTTGGCTTGGATGTGGTGAAGGAAACATGGCTGGTAGAACCTGTGGGGTTGTAAGCATCCAGAATCGCTTTGATTGGGCGGTCGCCTATGGTTGCCTCGGTAATAGCGGTTTTGATGCGCTCGCAGGCCATATCCGCAATCTCCTGGTAGATCAACTGTGCAGGAGAGGTTCCCCCTGTACAGCGCAGGTAGCCGCCATCCAGCCACTGCTTAGTGATTCGCTTGAGCTGCCCAAATAAGTGAAGCTTCGGTTCTTTCCCCGGATCGCGAGATTTGTTGTAAAGCAGATGCTTGGTCAGGTGAAACAAAATCGTGGACTGGCGCATATCATCCAGATGTTTCACGTTCAACTCCACTCCTTCGCCGATAATGCCCTGGTTCTGTGTCACGGAGGGGCCGACCAAAAGAGGTGTTAGTTCCAACACAGAATCCCTGGTAAAGTGAGCCGTGAGTTTTTCATCGGGTAGTTCCACCCGATAGCCCTCGACGCGGGGAAAGCTAATGGCTAAGGCATCGCGATCGGGTTTGACTGCTCGCACTTGTACCGTCTCTCTCGGCGGCTTAGGTGGCGCGACTACTGGGGTTGCCGTAAAGTCAAAGGGAATCCCCAGCACATCGGCATACTCGACGTTAAACAGCCCTTCCTCATTTAGGTCGTAGGAATATCGGCGCAAAGCACGGCCAACGACCTGTTCGCACAGTAGTTGCGTTCCAAAAGCTCTCACCCCCAGAATGTGAGTCACTGAGTTTACGTCCCAGCCCTCAGTTAGCATTGAAACCGAAACCACACAACGAATCGATTCTCCAAGTTTCCCCTGCTTCCCGACGGTGTTCATCACCTCCCGTAGCAGGTCTTGGTCAGAGATATTCTGTCCATCCGACTGGTTACCGCTGCGTTGCACCAGTTCCCACCGGAAACGATCGATTTCGTCGGAAGCATTCTGCCGAAAATTTTCATCCAGCGCCTCGCCAGACTCCAATTGCTCACTGTCGATCAACAGCGTGCGGGGACGTTCCTGTAGGTTACCGTGCTCGTCATAGTTGCGGAACAGCTTTAACCGCCCCTCATGATAGGTCGTTGTTTCACCGTCATCACCAACCCGATGAAATCCAGAAATAAAGTCGTGCACTAGTTTAGACGTAGAAGTGTTGTTGCACACCACAATAAAAACTGGCGGTACGCTAATCCCTGCCTGTTCCCATAGCTCATAGGTTTTTTCGTAGTGACCATACAGCGCTTCCAGCGCAGTCTGAAGTTCCGCAGGCAAGCTCAAAGGATCAAGTGTTTGGCCAGCCTTGCCCCGTCCCTTCTTCGGCATCTTCTTGCCAATGTGTTCCCACAGGTTACGCAGCTTTGGCATGTCGCCCCCCGGTACATTGTCTGCTACGGGCACTCGGGGCAGTTTGACGATGCCGCACTCGATCGCATCCATAAGCGAGAAATCATTTACTGTCCAGGGAAACAGTGTGCCCTCGGC
>JBAUTA010000568.1:0-4067 GCA_049581985.1 Kovacikia sp. | reverse complement strand
CCATTGATAGAAACATCCCCCCGTTGCGCACTTAAGATCACAGGTCCGCCCAGGGTGGAAATGTTACTGTTGACCGCAATGGTGTTGCCTGCCAGGGCCGTCAGTCCGGCACCGGCTGTTGTGATACTCACCGGAGCATTGAAGGTGATGTTGTTATCTGCCTGAAAGGTGGTTGCGGCCACGGATGTGAAAGGCTGGTTGATTTCCAGATTGAAGGGATCGAGCAATAAGCTTCCAATCCCGCCCTGGGGCGCACTGGTATCGACCTGCCCGTTGAACCCGAGGGATTGTTTGCCGGAGACTTCAACCGAGCCACCATTCCCAGAATTGGCCCCTCCTCTGGCGCTAATGGTGCCATCGAAGCGAGTCCTATCATTTGCCCAAACCACCACGCTGCCGCCGTTGCCGTTAGTCAGGGCATCCGCCGCGATCGTCACTCCCGGACCGACCACCGTTTGGCTGGCAGTGGGGGTTTCCCCCCTCCCCTGAAAGTCGCCCCCGATCAGCACGGTGCCACCCGCTCCAGGGGCAGAAACATCAATGCGGGCGTTGTCCAGGAGGGCAATCCGATCGCCCAAGACCTGTACCCTTCCCCCCGGCGCGGTGAGTGAGCCTCTGTTGGTAACGGTTTGACCTGCCAGGGACAGGGTTTGGCCTGCGCCAACGGCCAGGTTGCCAGTGTTGCTAATATCACCCCGATAGGCGGTGCCATACTGAAACCCTGGGTTGAGAGTGATCGTCAGGAGCGGGGGAGCCTGCGGATCGGTGGCACTAAATTGAAGGCCATTTTCAAAAACCAGCCTATCTGCCGTGCTGGCAACAAACGACCCAGCAATATCTAACCGCGCATTCGGTCCAAACAAAATGCCACGGGGATTCAGCAAAAACAGATTAGCCGTTCCATTCACCCCCAGGGTTCCCAAGATCTGGGAGGGATTGTTGCCCGTGACGCGGCTGAGAATGGTTTGCACCCCAGCCGGATTGGCAAAGTAAACCCGCTGCCCATTTCCCACATTGAATTCCAAAAAGCTTTGGAACAGGTTAACCCCCCGTTGGGCACCACCCTCAATCAGAACCGCAGGCAGACCCCGAATTTGCTGGGCGGGAGTTACGACTGACCGTTCATTGGCCAGCGTTCCGTCTGGAACAATTTGGGCGATCGCTGGACTTTCAGAACCCAGGGGCATGGTGACCAGGGGCGAGATCGTCCACAACGCACCAAAAACCATTGCCAATCTTAGTTGGCAACCATTCATCTTGCAGCTTTGCATGATTCTAAAGCTCTTCGATGGCTTGAGTTTTCAATTAGTTGGGTCTCAACTGAAATTGGGTTTTTCAACTAAGAAATGTCAACTCAGAAATATCAACCAATCCAACAGTCGTTGGGGCTGATATAAGACCATTTACTGATAGGGAACAACAGAGAACCGACGAACTAAAAATCTAGATTGGTAATATCCTATTGGCAACGGTATACTTTGTCTACCCAAACCTGAACTTATACATAAATCGCCGGATGTAATGAAATTTGAAGATAATTTTAGGGATGGAGTTGGCTGCGACCTGGTAGGCCCAGCCAAACGGGGAGCCCTCTGCCTGGGGGGTCTCACCCCCTTCCCCTGACTGATATTCATGAGGGTTTCCTGCGCGTAACTAAGCCTTGGTATAATCCGTCAAGTTTCTGTTTTCGGTCATACAATATAGCGGATATCTGCAATCAGTTGAGCAGATTTTGGTATTTATCGTGGTCGATTACAACCTGGTGCTTGGAGCTGATTTGCTCCTATTGTTTAAATGAAGGCAAGGAGAGATAAAGGTCTATTAGCGGATCTCGCTTAGCGGATCTCGCTGCCTTTCGGCTTCCTGCTCCTGAGACCCATTTAAAAAGCAAACAGGATCTGGAAGCAAGCTGCAGGGACTCTCGCTGTGAGCGCTTCCACTCCCTCTGTAAGAGGGTGTTTTAAAAGCTAGGGGTTGTGATGTTAAGTACTCAGCGATCCCCCCTAGCCCCCCTTAAAAAGAGGGGAAACAGGCTTGAAGTCCCCCTTTTTAAGGGGGATCTAGGGGGATCTGTACGATTTGCTACCCGCAATAGGACTTTTAAAACCGACATTCCGCAGGTTGACAGGGAATAAAAGATGTGAGGTTGTTCTAGGCTAGAAAGCGTTCCTTCTAGCGGTAGCATCTTCCCTTGCAGATTGAGAATTTAGACCATTTGGGGTTAGTAGCCGGTCTGATCGATGAACTCGGCTTGGTTGAACTGACCGATGAGCTGATTGAGCCTCATTGCTTAGAGCATGTCAGTGCTGGGCAAGTGGTAAAAGCGATGATTTTGAACGCCCTGGGCTTTCTCAGTGCGCCGTTGTATCTGTTCAGCGAGTTTTTCGAAAGTAAAGCCGTCTCTCACTTACTGGGAGCAGGAGTGGAGGCCCATCACTTGAATGATGACCGCTTGGGGCGTGTTCTGGATAAACTCTACGAGGTCGGTACCACAGCATTTTTCATGAATGTGGCGCTGCAGGCGGTCAACCGATTTGAGATTGACATTCAACAGCGTCATCTGGATGCCACCTCCCTGTCGGTGGAAGGTGAGTATGGCACGGTCTCTGAGGCCGCATCGGCGGTGCCCCCTGAGGCCGCATCGGCGGTGTCCCCTGAGGCCGCACCGGCCATCGAGACCGTGGCAGAACCGACCCCGATTCGGCTCTGTCGAGGCTATTCCCGAGATCATCGTCCAGATTTGAAACAGTTTTTAATGACCCTGGTGTGTGCCGCCGACGGTGGCGTGCCGCTGTGGTTGCAGGTGGCTAGTGGTAATGAACACGACAGTCAGCAATTTGCCAAGGTGATGAAAGCCTTTGGCGAGCAGTGGACCAGCGACGGGATCTTTGTGATGGATGCCGCCTTTTACAGCGAACCCAATCTGCAGCAAGTGGGCTCGATGGGCTGGTTATCGCGGGTGCCGCTAACGCTGAAAGCGGCCCAAGACCTGGTGCACAGCGATGTCACCACGTTAGTGGAGGTACCCACAGGTTGCCAGGATTACCGGATGTGGGAGGTCGAGCAGACCTATGGCGGGGTGCGCCAGCGTTGGATACTGGTGGAAAGCCAGACCCGCAAAGCCGATACTGCCCTCTGGCAACCCGAATTAGAGAAACTGGAACGCCGCCTCAACCGTCAATTGAAACAGCTCACCCAGCAGGTCTTTGCCTGTAAGCCCGATGCCCTTGAGGCCTTGATGCAGTTCCAAGAGGGACTAGAGATGCATCAGCTCACGCCGGTTTCCGTGCAGAGCGTGCGGGCCAAGCGCGCCCCCGGTCGTCCGGCCCAATCCGCCGAAGCAACCCCGGTTCAGGGCTATCGGCTACAGGCTACCTTGGCGCGAACCGCCACGGCGGAAGACACCTTGAGCCGTCAGCGCAGTCGCTTCATTCTGGCCACCAATCAACTCGACAAAGTGCTCTGGCCGGCTCAGAAGTGCTTGAGCGAATACAAAGGGCAACAGACCGTGGAACGCGGGTTTCGTTTCCTCAAAGACCCCCTATTTTTTGCCAGTAGCGTCTTTGTCAAAAAGCCGCTACGGGTGGAAGCTTTAGCTCTCATCATGGCCCTCACTCTGATGGTGTACACCCTCGCCGAACGGAAACTGCGACAGGCGCTAGACGCCCAAAAACAAACCGTAAAGGACCAACGCAAACAACCCACTGCGAAACCAACCTTTCGCTGGATTATGCAGAAGTTTCAGGGCATCCACTGGGTTAACCTGCAGGGGCAGCGGCAGATCAGCAACCTTAATGATGAGCGACGGTTAATTATTCACCTTTTGGGTCCACCGGTTGAGCGCTATTACTGTGCCCCTAGTTAATTATTTGTCAACCTGCGGAATGTAGGCTCTCATCCCTTATTACCAATTTTAAAAATGAAGGTTGCAGATGGGGGGTGGGGGCCTTCGCCCCCAGCCAGGGGTTCCACCCCTGCACCCCGGCCCCAATCTGCCCTGTTCGCTATTTAAATTGGCTAGTAATAGGAGTAGGAGAGATAGTTTTCAGCAACCCAACCCCCCGTAG
>JBAUTA010000567.1:0-12641 GCA_049581985.1 Kovacikia sp. | reverse complement strand
GCCGTAGCCCTATGGGTTAGGACGGGGTGCAGGGGTGAAACCCTTGCCTGGGGGTAACGCCCCCACTCCCGCTTGAATCCTCTGTCCTGATCAAACTGGCGATAGCTATAGTAGCTGGGTGCAATTAAAATATGGCTCGCATAAAGTTAGCAACGGTCTGGCTGGGAGGATGCTCCGGTTGCCATATGTCCTTTCTAGATTTGGACGAATGGCTGTTTGATCTGGCTACCCAGGTTGATTTCGTCTACAGCCCCTTGATGGATGTTAAGGAATATCCGGCAGGGGTGGATGTGGTGCTGGTGGAAGGGGCGATCGCCAACGAAGATCACCTCACGATGATTCACCAGGTCAGGGACCGATCTCGAATTTTAATTTCCTTTGGGGATTGTGCCGTGACTGGCAATGTGACTGCATTACGCAATCCCCTGGGTAGTGCGGCACCTGTGCTGCAACGATGCTATCTCGAAGCGGCTGATATGCTCGCTCAGATTCCGCAGGAAGCGGGAATCGTACCACCGCTGTTAAACCAGGTCACCCCTGTTCATACCGTTGTTCCAGTTGATGTTTACCTACCCGGATGCCCGCCATCCGCCGATCACATCCGATCTGCCCTGGAACCCCTACTCGCAGGTACAATGCCCCATCTTGAAGGACAACAGATCAAATTCGGCTAAGGAGGCTGGGATGCCCAAACAAACTCAATCGATCCATCCGTGGCTCAGAAAGGATAGTTGGACGTTGTGGGAATGGTGGATCCTGGCAACCGTTGCCGGTGGATTAGTCGGCATCGGGATTGCTGGAATTGCCAGTGTCATCGCTAGCAATCTTGGGCCAGCGAGTACGATCGCTCTCATCCATTTCGTGGGTGCCTTAGAAGGCATGGTATTAGGATTTACCCAGTGGTTGGTGCTGCGCCGCTACATCAAACATATTCGTTGGTGGATCGTAGCGACTGGAATCAGCGGGATTGTGGCGTGGCTGATTGGCTTGAAAGTGATTGTGATGCTGACCCTGATTTTCTTTGATAAAACAGTGCTTCACACACTTCCCTTTGACCTACTGAAGGCGGTCTTTTTCCTGGGAGCCTGGGTGGGAGCGGTGTTTGGGCTTGCCCAATGGTTCGTACTTAAAACCCATGTGCGCAAGGGCATTGTCTGGATACTTGCCAACGCATTGGCCTGGGGGTTGGGCCTGTTAATTGTGGTGATAGGCGCAACCCTGACCAAGCCAGGAGAATTCAGTATGGCGACCGTGCTGATTGGAATTGTCACCGGAGTCACAGCTGGCGTTGTGGTTGGGGCGATTACAGGCATTCCCTTAGTTTGGCTATTAAAACCCCGCTTGCTGAAACACCATTAAACGTATCCAGGAGGTGAGTTAGGTGAAGGCATCAGACATTATGACCAAAGAGGTCGTTACCATCCCCAGTTCGGCAACCGTGGCAGAAGCCATCAGGTTGATGGCAGCCCACGGCTGGCGATCGCTGATTGTAGACCGTGATCATGAGCAGGATGCCTATGGCATCATCACTGAAACCGATATCACCTGTAAGACCATTGCTGTGGGCAAAGATCCCCAGCAAATTCAGGTCAGGGATGTGATGACAAAGCCTTGCATTGTCGTAAACCCAGACCTGAGTGTGGAAAATGTAGTGAAGTTATTTGCCAACAACCATCTGCTAAGAGCACCCGTCATTCAAGGGCAATTACTCGGTATTATTTCGATCTCCGACATCCTGGTGAAGAGTACCGTCACGGCCCAGTTGGATGCCTTGTTTCCGAATCAGAATTTTCCAGCGCTGGTGCAACAGGCTCGCACCCTTTACACCGAAGATAGGGCTGATTCAAAAAACAGAGCGGTAACCTGGGATGCAATCGAGGAAAAGCTGGCACAACTTTCGCAGCAGAAGGCAGAGATTGTCCTTAAAACAGCGCTTGAAGAGTACTTTGAGGAGTTTGAAGAATTGGAAGAATCCAACATTCTAGATAACCTTTGCAGTGGATAAATCTGTAACTTCTATGGCTCAACGAATTGTCATTGATCCGGTGACGCGAATTGAGGGACACGCCAAGATCACGATTTACCTGGATGACACCGGACAGGTGAGCGATGCCCGCTTCCATGTGACGGAGTTTCGGGGCTTTGAAAAATTCTGTGAGGGGCGTCCGCTGTGGGAAATGCCAGGAATTACGGCGCGGATTTGTGGCATCTGTCCCGTCAGTCATTTATTGGCATCGGCCAAGGCGGGCGATCGTATTCTTGCGGTCACCATTCCCCCAGCGGCAGTCAAACTGCGGCGGTTGATGAACCTGGCGCAAATCATTCAATCCCATGCCCTCAGTTTCTTCCATCTCAGTGCCCCTGATCTGTTGCTGGGAATGGATAGCGATCCACAAACCCGCAATATTTTTGGGTTAATGGCTGCCAACCCCGATTTGGCCCGGGGTGGCATTCGTCTGCGTCAATTTGGGCAGGAAATCATTGAACGGTTAGGTGGGCGCAAAGTTCATCCTACCTGGGCGGTTCCCGGTGGGGTGCGAGAACCGTTGTCTGAGGAGGGACGTAATCACATTCACGATCGCATCCCGGAAGCCCGGACCACGATCCTGCATGCCTTGAGCCAGTTTAAGCAATTGCTTCAGACCCACGAACGCGAAGCCCAGACCTTTGGCAATTTTCCCTCCCTGTTTATGGGACTGGTCACACCGGATGGGTTATGGGAGCATTACGATGGCTATCTTCGGTTTGTTGATAGTGCCGGGAATATTGTCGGCGATCGCCTTGACCCCACCCGTTACCAGGAATTCATTGGTGAAGCCGTCCAACCCGATTCCTACTTGAAATCACCCTATTACCGTCTGTTGGGCTACCCCGACCAGAGTGATCACTGTCGCTTAGACAGCGGCATCTATCGAGTTGGTCCGCTGGCCCGATTGAATATTTGCACCCAGATTGGAACCCCGTTAGCCGATCAGGAATTGCGGGAATTTCGCGATCGGGGCCATGGTACCGTCACCTCCTCCTTCTTCTACCACTACGCCCGTCTGATTGAAATTCTGGGGGCGATCGAGAAAATTGAACAGATGCTAGAAGATCCTGACCTCCGCTCATCTCGTTTAAGAGCCGATGCAGGCATCAATCAGCTAGAAGGCATTGGCGTTAGCGAAGCCCCCCGTGGCACCCTCTTTCACCACTATCAAGTCGATGAAAGCGGTTTGCTTCAAAAAGTAAACCTGATCATTGCCACCGGACAAAACAACCTGGCAATGAACCGCACCGTTGCCCAGATTGCCCGCCACTTCATCCAGGGGCCTACCATTCCCGAAGGCATGCTAAATCGGGTGGAAGCCGGAATTCGGGCCTTTGATCCCTGCTTGAGCTGCTCCACCCATGCTGCCGGGCAAATGCCACTCCACATCCAACTCATCGGCGCAGAGGGCAATTTACTCGACGAAACCTGGCGAGATTAGCGGATAAGCTCACAAATTCCGCATACTTTTGCTCTTTAATCTCAGATGGAAGGAGATTGATTGATGATTAAAGCCTACAATTAAAGTCGTAGCCATACTGGTTAGGACAGGGTGCAGGGGTGGAACCCCTGGCTGGGGGCAACGCCCCCACTCCCCCTTCAATCCTCTGTCCTGATCAAACTGGCGACAGCTACAACATATTAAATCGGCAACAATAGACCTTGCATTTGCCCAAATAGGATAAAACCGCTGCCTAAAGCTCCCGGAGCCAGAATCACCTCTTTCGCAATCAATCTTGCAATCAAGTAGTCTGTGACGACAAATATTGCCGGGTTAATATTTCGATGACAGGAGCGTATTTATGCTGGGAAACTCTCCAGCTCAAACAAGCATCTCTACCGATTCCTCTAGCATTATTTTACACACCCACCTCAAGGAACTGTACTATGGCAAGTTCCTGGCTCTACGTCAGATTAGTCTTCCGATTTATAAAAACACCGTCACTGCTTTCATCGGTCCATCTGGTTGCGGCAAAAGTACACTGCTGCGATGTTTTAATCGTTTGAATGATCTTATTCCAGGAATGCGTCTGGAAGGACAGGTGCTCTTTCATAACACCGATATTTATGATCCAGAAATTGATCCAGTCGCACTCCGTGCCTGTATTGGCATGGTTTTCCAACGTCCCAATCCCTTTCCAAAGTCAATCTACCAAAATGTTGCCTTTGCCCCGCGCATTCAACTTTTTGAGGGGATTCTGGATGCTCATGTTGAGCAAGCACTCCGACGAGCATATTTGTGGGATGAGGTCAAAGATAAGCTTCAGGATAGTGCCTTAGATCTTTCAGGTGGGCAACAACAGCGGTTATGTATTGCGAGAACACTAGCCGCGAACCCGGAGGTGATTCTGATGGATGAACCCTGTTCTGCCCTTGATCCACTGGCAACCCGACAAATTGAAGAACTTATACGGGAACTCAAGCAGCAGCATACAATTGTGATCGTAACTCACAATATGCAGCAGGCAGCGCGTGTATCTGACATGACGGCGTTTTTCAATCTTGAAATGCAGGAGAGCAGTCGCACTGGTGAATTGGTTGAGTATGACCATACTCATACGATTTTTAATGATCCCCAACAAGAACTCACCCGACAATATGTAGAAGGTCGCTTTGGTTAGCGAAGCAAACAAATCTTTTACGTCGAAAGCATAGCAGTAAAAACATTGAGCTTAACCCCCAAAGTAGATTGAGATTGATATCAGTTTGCAGGCTCATGGAGGGCATAGGGTATAGGAGTTAGTGCCCCTTGCATGGGGGTTCCACCCCCCCACCCCATACCTCACCCAAGTGAGAGCTACTGTATTTCCTGAAACAAGGATACCCGGTGCAGTTCTATGAAAGCTCAACCCTTAGATAGTTTCGTCAAGATAGGTGAATACGCCTATCAAATCATTGGTCAAAAATTTGAAAGGTTTAACCGTCAAGAAGACGCTGTTCTCAAAGATAAAGACCCGGAACCGTTGCATCAGATGCGAGTTGGGATGCGACAATTGAGAACAGCAGTTCAAGTCTTTAATGCTGCGATCGTCTTACCAAAAGCGATTACTGATTCATCGATTGGAAAAATTGCGAAGAGCCTGGGAGATACCCGAGATTTAGATGTGCTGCAACAAGCATTAATTACTCACTATCAGCCGTTGTTGCAGAAAGCAGAACACTCAAAATTTGATGAGGTTCTGAAGGACTTGTCCCAAAAGCGTGATCGGAGTTTTCTGCATTTGCAGAAAACTCTGAATGGAGATCGCTATCAAAAGTTGAAGCAGTCTATTCAAGACTGGTTAGACCATCCTATTTACACACCGATGGGCGGTTTATCAGTCTTGCAAATTTTACCCGATCTGCTGCTGCCCCTGGTCTGTAAACTGTTTCTTCATCCAGGGTGGCTGGTTGGAACAACAATCCAAACGGGTAACGTGACGCTCATCCCCCTTGAAGATTCTGCGGGTTTAAATCAGCAATTCGAGCAGTTTAGTGATCTTCTGCATGACTTACGTAAGCAGATGAAAGGTGTTCGTTATCAGGCAGAGTTTTTCTCAGCCTTTTATGATGCATCTTATGCGCAAAGAATTGAAGAGTTTAAGGAAATCCAGGATATTTTAGGCCAGCTTCAAGATCATGTAGTACTGCGTCAGTTTTTAGAATCTGTATTGAATGCAGATTTAGCAGATCTGCTCCCGAGCATCGATCAGCAAATCCAGCAGGATGAAATGGCGTTTTGGCAGAGTTGGCAACCACTTCAGCAGCGCTATCTTGCTTCCGAATTTCGTCAATCATTGCGATCTTTGCTAACAGCCCCCCTGGAATTAAGGCCAACATCATCCCACAAAAGTAAAAAAGTACCCAAACCCACAAAACAGACAAGTCAAACTTCCAAACCTGAATAAAAAACTGTCGAAAACTGAAAACTTCTGGAATCTTGAAAACAATTGAGTCAATCGGGGAGCCTGTCGGTTCAGGAATTTTCATTATGATCAGCCGAGCTTCAAACATCAGCACCGATCCACTTGATCTGGCTAGTCCTCAGGTGTTGCTATCATCTCTGCAAACTCTTCGTCAAACCGTTGAAAGCGAAGGAGAAACCGCCCTTAACCAGTGGCGATCGCACATTCAGCGCCCTGAGTTTCTTGGAAGTGCCCTCAATCTAGCTCAATATCTGGCATTACGACGGCATGACTTGCGCCCCCTGCAAGCCGCCCTCATGCCCTGGGGATTATCCTCGTTAGGACGGATTGAAGCTAGAGTCATGCCCAATCTTGATGCCGTCATTGCGACCCTGGAAGGCATTTGCGGCTCTAAATCTGCCCAACACATTGCTCGTCCACCCATTGAGTCCTTTTTTGAGGGCGATCGGTTACTCCAACAGCGCACAGAAGAGTTGTTTGGTCAGCCCTCGTCCCAGCGGCGGGTCAGGATTATGGTCACGCTACCGACCGAAGCAGCCACGAACTACGACCTGGTGCGAGAAATTGTTCGGCGGGGCGCAAATTGTATACGAATTAACTGCGCCCACGATGATCCAGAAATCTGGAAGCGTATGATTGATCATATCCGACAAGCAGAGCAGGAAACAGGAAAGTCCTGTAAAGTCATGCTGGACTTAGGCGGTCCCAAAATTCGTACAGGTCCCGTGCTTGCCCCCCTTGATAGAAAACGGGTTTTTCGAGGAGATCCTATCCTGTTAGCGCGGCATGTGCCTGAGTATGGTAGTGAAGCAGAGGTAGGTGAACCGATTCCGTCGCCTGTAGACAATTTCCAAACCTGCTGTACGATTCCCGAAATCCTCGATTTATTGGAAGTTGGCACCCCTGTGTATATCGACGATGGCAAAATTCGGACTCGTGTGGTTGATACGCGGTACCCATTACCCAGTGGAGAATTGGGACTTTTGCTACAGGTGACCCATGCCAGCCCTAAAGGAGTTAAACTCCGACCCGAAAAGGGGTTGAATTTTCCAAACACCGTTTTACCGCTCAGCCCACTCACGTTCAAAGATTTACAAGATCTGGACTTTGTCACTGCTCACGCAGATATTATTGGTTACTCGTTTGTACAGCGACCTGCTGACATTGAGTTACTGCAACAGGAATTGGAGAATCGTCTGGTCGAACACCAATCCAGACCTGCTATCGTTGCAAAAGTTGAAACCGCGATCGCCGTCAGTAATTTGCCAGAATTAATCATTTATGCAGCAGGTAAGCAGGCGTTTGGTGTCATGATCGCCAGAGGCGACTTAGCCGTTGAAATTGGCTACCAACGGTTAACTGAGATTCAGGAAGAAATTCTCTGGCTTTGCGAAGCGGCTCATGTTCCGGTGATTTGGGCAACTCAAGTGCTGGAGAGTTTGGTAAAAGATGGTGCTCCTTCGCGGGGAGAGATGACCGATGCTGCAATGGCTGAACGTGCGGAGTGTGTGATGTTAAATAAAGGACCGTTTATTGCCGAAGCCATTACCATTCTGGATGATGTGCTGACACGCATGGAAGCTCATCAATTGAAAAAAACGCCCCAGTTACGAGCGCTCCATTCATGGTAATACTTTTATAGCCGCAGGCATATGGTTTACATCCCTCCAACGGATATATGCCAATTACAGCGATCGCTTCCCGAAAAGCGTGTGTCTCTTCATATCAATTGGGCTGGGTACCAACGTTAGCGATCGCCCCTTTCCCAACAGCCAAAATTTCCCCTAAAAGCAATCCTCACAAATTCCCCATCTTTAAGTTTTATCGTTGAATCAAGAGAACACCCTGAAAAGGAATGATCCAATGAAATATAACCATGTGGTGATTACCCGTCCAGGGGGGCCAGAGGTTTTGCAACGGGTGGCAGACGAACTGCCGGAACCCAAGGCTGGCGAAGTTCGAGTCAAAATTCTGGCAACGGGTGTGGCGTTTACGGATGTGATGATGCGGGAAGGGGTCTATCCGGGGGGCCATGCCCATGAGTTGCTCGATCACGCTGAAGTAAGCGGTAAATTAGTGCTCATTTGTCATGCGTAAGTAGCTGGGCGTCATGAAGCTGAAAATGCCCGTGGGAGTGAAGACTTCGCCCCTCGCCAGAAAGTCTACTGTGCGGTTGAGACCTTCGGCTCGACTGATTGCTCACCAACCATCTCAGCCCCTACATCCGATTATTGATCCGCGATGTTTGCTGTTTAAATTGGTATTCAAAACTTACTTTAAATAGAGGGCACCTACTATGGGCAAAGACTTTACAGGGGATGATCTCAGTGGTCGAGATTTCAGTGGGAATAGCCTGATTGGAATTAATTTTAGCAATGCCAACCTGAGCAATGCCAACCTGAGTCAGGTCAACTTCAAGAATGCTAACTTGAGCAATGCGAATTTAGCATTTGCAAATTTAAGTCACGCTGATTTAAGCCATACTAATTTCAGCAATGCCGATTTGAGCAATGCTATTCTGATTAAGGCTCAGTTGATCGAAACGGATCTCTGCGGCGCTAATTTAAGCAATGCCAACCTGAGTCAGGCTATCCTATGCAGTCTCGCTGATCTATGCAGTGTAAACTTTTGGTATGTCAACTTAACCGAGGCCCAGCTAAACAACGTTAGCTTAATCGGGGCAGAGCTTGGTTATGCAATTTTGACTGGTGCCAGGTTAGAGGGCGTTGATCTGAGTGATGCCAACTTGTGTCATGCTAAGTTGCACCGGGCCATTCTCAGCAATGTCCAAATGAAAGGGGCTAATTTCTACGATGCAGATCTGAGTAAGGCTGTTCTGCAGCAGATGGATCTATTCGATGTGGACCTCAGTACCGCAAAACTTGAGGGAACTTGCTTTACTCAAGTTCTAGGAGCTTCAAACAAATTAAAATATGAACTGATGCGGCGAGGAGCATTTTTTATCTAGGGTAGGTTCAGGAAAGCGTTTATGCAAGTCCCCCACTGCCCTTGGGGTGGTAATTCGTAGCATGGGATCTCCCCCAGGTTGCCCATCTATCAACCCGGCAACTGTTGTGACTACATTTGCCCTCACCCTAAATCCCAAAATGGGCGAGGGACTTCCAATCCGGCTCCTCTTCTCCTTTTATGGGAGAAGGGGTTGGGGGATGAGGGCAGTTCGGGATGCAAGATCAAACATTGCCAGGTTAATAGGCCTATTGCACCCTACTCTTTTCCCCGAATTCTTGTTGGATTTTAATCCGATTTAACTGATTTTTTTGCCGCAGGGGAGGCGTAGACCTCAATGGTAAGTTCTTCTGTAAAGCCATTAATCAGGGAGGGCCAATCCGGATTCCCAACACGCAGCACAGAGCCAATGCAATAAATTGTTTTGGATTGTAGTCCGATCGACGAGGGAGGCGGTAATGTAAGCGTTAGGGGATAGATGAGGATATCGGGACTCGCCTTGACTTCAACCTTACCCAACACTATACCGGGATCGGGGCTAAGAGGCTTGGCGTAAAACTCAACCTGGATCGACGGGGAAAGCGGCATCAGGGCGATCGCTCCAGGCCCTGAAAATTCGACGGTAACCTTGAGTGAAAAAGGCTGATTACCTTGCAAGACAGTATTCGGCAATACCAAATTGGCATCCGTTGTAAAAACTGTCAGGTTCGAGAGACAACAGGCGATCGGAACAACGTTGATTTGGGAACCGCTCATTCAGGTGGGCCGCGACAATCGGTCAAAATAGCTTTTGCATACTTTTACATGCAAATCTATGGCGCATGATACACCCAAACCTGATTGCTGTTCTTTCAGAATTGCCGCTCAGACCATTTTTGGGCAAAAATCCTTCTCTCACCCCCCGATTCGGAAGTCCCTGACCCATTTTGGACAAGGGACTTAGGCTGAGGGCACAGGCAGCCCCCAGGCATTTGTGAGCGTAAAATGCTTTGTGGCAAAGGTTTTGCTTGGAAACCTTTGCCACGATCTACCTAGAATCGCTATAGTAAAGCATTTAAACTTTCCACAATGGGACATCTCTGCTTCAGCTTGAACTGCAGGTAGGTTTCGACAATTTCGGCGGCCACCCTGATTTCGATCGCCTTTGCCGCGCGTTGGGTGCCGCAGGATTCATAAAGTTCTGGATGGCGATTGGTATTAAAGGCTGTGCTGGCAATTTCCTCAAATAGAGCTTCGTCCAGAACCGAATCAAGAGCCTCGCTGATAGAGTCCGCAGGGTCACCCGGAGTGATTTGCTGGACATAGCTCTCCCCACCCAATCTCTGGACGCTGGTGGTAAAGGATTGTCCTGTTAGTTCTGCTCTCAGTTGATTTTGTGCGGTAAACCGGATAAAAGCTCGAGATGGATAGGTTCTAGGATCAATTTCCATTGTTTTACGGTGTGGATAGACGTGAACAACAACAATGCCCGTCGAATCGGATTAGCCAGAAATTCTTTATGAATTCTCAGACTAGTAGACCAAAACTCTCGTTTTGGAGGGTAGTAGAGGGGGAACCTCGCTTCTGGGGGCGAAACCCCACTCCCCCAGGGTGCGAAATTTATGATTTGCAACACTAGAGGATCTACCACTCGATGGGTAAAAGATATGGTAACGCTATTGACGTTTGTTATGTCTTCAGGTTAATTACGGAAAAATCCTCCCGACCCTATCCAGGTCAGGAGGATTTTGTTGTGGAAACTGGGAGTGGCCTCTACCAATCCGGGCAGGGCTAGAAAAGGCAGGAGAGTGAGAGGATAAGAGGAGGCTTCCAACCCTCCTGCCCACCCGCCCTTTCACGATTAATCTGGGATTCTCTAACCTTGCCCCTATAGAACTAACCCATCGGGACGACCCGACGGTTCATGCAAAAATGAATTATGTAAATAAATATTAAGATGTATCACCGAAGTCACACAACGTTTAACAGAGGTAGTTCAAAAGATGTGAGCGAAGCGGTCGATCCCCGCAGCGTGGTCAGTACCTGCAAGCGATACATACCCGGTTCCAGGGTGTTCCCAAATAGATAGGCCGTATAGGTTCGTCGATCGCTGACCAGGGCATTGGGTCTGGTTGTTCCTAATACAATCCATTTCCCCGTTATCCGGTTTTGGGCGTGGAACTGGGCTTGACAGGTGACGGGTTGGGTCGAGAGGTCGGAAATACTCTGTCCAAGTAGTTTAAACACAACCTCCAGGGAGAAAGGCTGCTGACTGGTTAGGGAAGCATACCCTGGTTTTTTTGCCTGTTTCAGACCTGACGGACTGACAATAATGGGATCTGAAAGGCAAGCATCCTGGCGGATTGTTAGTTGATCAATCTCAGGAGTAAGGTCAAAGTCTGGCTCAGGTAGTTCCGGGGGAATCGGGAGGGGAGGCTCAAGGTTAAGGATGGCCGCCTCAGAAACCGAGGTCGCCGAGGTCGCCAGCGAATTGACTGGCCTGCTAATTCCGCTGGCAACTTGTTCCTGAAGCCACTGCCGCAGTTTTCGCTCCCCTAATCCAGACAGGCAGCCTTTCTGTTCTGATCCGATCGTGACCGTTCGGTATTCAAGCCGCTCTCCAATCTGACGAGACTGAAACTCAACCAGCAGTCGTTTGAGCGATCGCCACACCACTGGCTTTGCTTCAGGAACAGATTCCAATCCAGGGCTGGCCGTCTCCTGGATAAAAGCTGCCGCCCCCTGCATCTCTGGGGGGGGAGATAGCCTATCCCCTGTTACCAATGGCTCAGCGATCGCGGCAGGTTCTGGTTCCGGGAACGGTTCGCCCTGTGTAGATGGGAGTGTAGACGGAGGTGTAGACGGAGAATCCTGTAATTCGAGGAAGTTATGATACTCCGCTACCATCATTTCCCGAAAAGAAGGGTAGCGATCGGCACCGGGGAGCCAATCCCCAAAAAACCACGCCTCCCACTCTCCTGCCTCAGTCACGACCTGGGGATTCAGCAGATAAATCGAAGCCTCGCCCACATCACTGATTTCGATCGCAGTCTTCAGGTACTCCACTCGAAGCTTGCTGCAATCCTGCTCTTCTCCATAGACAAAATATTCTTCATCTGCCACAGAGGGGGGTTCCCACAGCTCATCCAGCTCGATCGCGTACTCAAAACTGACCTGGGTATTCTCATGGTGACTGGTAAACGCCTCGATCCACCGATGATGGCGCGCGGCAAATCGTTCGATACCTTCTGTGGACCAGAGTTTGCGGATGAAGGGGGTTGTTTGTCGCCAACCGTTGGTCACCAGAAGAAATTCCCGGTAGGAGGGGGGTAATTTAACTCCTAACCGGGATTCAGCTTGACAAATCTGTTCTTCAGTAGCCCCCGCATAGCCAAGCCAGCGAGATTCAATCACGTCCTGGGGCAGTTGGGCCTGCTGATCTTCACTCATCGACTCCAGGATTGCCTGGCTCCATTGCCGCAGAAAACTTTCCCAGTCAAACGAACTCATAGCGCCCTACGCCCCAAATCACCACCAAAACGATTTTACTTCCGACTTCAAAAAACATATAAGGAATGAGATCTTTCCCAAATAGGGCCACCCCCGATTAAATCGGCGTTGCTGATTGACGGGATGATTTGCCCGCATCCCCGACCCTTCTCCCCAGGGAGAAGGGAGCCGAAAGTTATGTCCCCTCGCCCTTTGGGAGAGGGCTAGGGTGAGGGCGTATGCTGCCATTCATCCCAGGATTCAGCAACGCC
>JBAUTA010000566.1:0-3875 GCA_049581985.1 Kovacikia sp. | reverse complement strand
GGGGAGCAGGGCAGAGGGAACCGACCATTCATCCTATACTAGATATCCGAGAGTGGCAGAGCGTTTTATGGTAAGCGAAGTGAAGACGGTTTCGGGGAAAGGAATTCCCCTGGTTGGTAACGATATTGATACCGATCGCATCATTCCAGCCCGGTTTCTGCGCTGCGTCACGTTTGATGGCTTAGGGGCCCAGGTGTTTGCGGACGATCGTGCCGATGCAGATGGCCAGCATCCATTTGATCTGGAGGATTACCAAGAAGCCGAAATTTTGGTCGTCAATGCCAATTTTGGTTGTGGTTCCTCACGGGAACATGCCCCCCAGGCACTTGCCAAGTGGGGCATTCGGGCGATCGTGGGTGAAAGCTTCGCCGAAATTTTCTTTGGAAACTGCTTAGCATTAGGGATTCCCTGTGTTATTGCCGATGCTGCAACCATCAAGCAATTGCAGGAACTTTTGGCTGAAAATCCTCGCGTTTCCCTGACGGTAAATCTGGAAACCATGCAACTCCACTGGGGTGACTTTTCCGCACCGATTTCCAAGGACGAAGGCGCACGCAAGATGCTGCTCAGTGGCACTTGGGATGCCTGTGGGCAACTGGTCGCCCAGGCGAATCAGGTGAGCGCAACAGCGGCAAAATTACCCTATTTCAGTTGGTCAAAGGTCGGGGCCGGCAAATAGATACCTAATCTTCCTGCAATTCCAGATCCTGCCAGTGGCGTAGCAGTTCGGCAATCGGGCTGGCCTGGGCGATCGCGCCTCCCGGCAAATGGGGAGCATCCCCATCAAAGATTTCCGAGATTCCGCCAAAGCAAACCTGCTGGCTAAAGTGGGTTAACAGGGGTTCTAAATCGAGCGGTAAAGGTTCTTTGCCCTGGTAGTAGTATTTCCAGGCGCGAATGAAGGGACCCAGTAACCAACTCCAAACTGTGCCCTGGTGATACGCCAGGTCACGCTGTTGGGGAGTGCCTTTGTAATGTCCAATATAGGCGGGATCCTTTGGGTCTAAGGTTCGCAGCCCATAGGGAGTCAACAGGCGATCGCGGGCAACCTGCAATATCTTCTGCCCCTGTTCATAGCTAAAGGCAGAATGGTAGACAGATAAAGCCAGCACCGCATTGGGGCGAATAGTGGGATCGAGTCGATCGTCGGGCTCAATCCGATCGTATAGGTAACCCAACTGAGCATTCCAATATCGCTGCAGGGAGGTGTTAACTTCCTCCGCCTGTTGCTGATAGCGGCGCGCTTGATTTTTCAACCGATCGGCATTCAGGACCGTCGGGTTTTGGCTCAGGCGATCGGCCCATGCACTTGCCCAGCAGAGGGCAGAATACCAGAGCGCATTGATTTCAATCGGCTTACCATGACGGCATGTAACGGGTTGTCCGGCAACCATTGTGTCCATCCAGGTCAGTGGCACACTGGCCTCATCCCAGGTCACCAGGCCATCAGCAGCATCCACTCGAATGTTGTGCAGAGTCCCTGCAATGAAAGCTTTGTAAATCTGTTTGACGATTGGATATTGCTCAGCCAAAAACGCCCAGTCTTGCGTTGCCTCCAGATAGAGTCCCAGCGTCTCGATCCACCAGAGGGAACAGTCAATGCTGCGAAAAACCGGGCTTTTTCCGTCTGTAGGGATTTCGTTAGGAATTAATCCCTGGTAGCAGAGCCGACCCAACCGATCCAAAAACTTGCGGGCAAGCGCATAACGCTTAGTGGTGAGGGTAAATCCTGGGATGCAGAGTAGGGTTTCGCGGCTGCGATCGCCAAACCAGTGATACCCGGCAATCATACTAGGTGCCGTTGAGGTAGTCTGATAGGCAATAAATTGATCGCTTGCTTTCAACAGGCGTTCCCAAATCGCCGACCACTTGCCTGTGCGATGGGGCAGGTGCAAAAATTCCCGTTCCAACCGTTGCTGCTTTGCCAGGACTGTCTGGTCAAACCCCATGGAACTTAAAGTAGTCAGATTCGCTGTCGGCAAGCCGACTCTAGCTTCCAGCGTAAGCGTATCTCCCGGTTGCATCACAACCGTCAAATACCCTGGACTGTGCAAATCTTCCAAATAATCCAGACCCCGGTTGGCTTCCTTGGGATAGAAATAACTCCAATACCAGGCTCCTTCAGGTTGGTAGTGTCCCTGGCTCCAGCGCAACTGCCAGGGAGTACCCGCTTTTCCCGCTCGCAGTGCTTGCAAAAATACCTGATGGGAACCCACCATTTGGGAAAAGGTAAGGTCCGATTCTTTTTGCTGGGTATGGTGAAAGTCGCGATCGCCAATAATGGGTCTAAGCCGCAAAATCGCAAGCTGGCTACCACTATAGCGATACTGCACCAACACCCGGTTCAAAACCTGGGGTTGGGACTGGGAAATACGGGGATCTGCCCCTCGATATAATCCGTAGGGCATCGCAATCTGGCGATTCAGTTCCCACTGCTCCTCCTGTCCCCAAATCCAGGTTGGTACTGGATCTGCACTAAAAAATCGAAGCCGTTGATAGCCTAACGGATCAACCTTATTGCCAAGCCAAAAATTAGTTCCTAAGGCGAAAATCTGTCCGCCAATTTCCAGACTGGCTTCTAAATGCGACAGCAACAGCGTTCGTTGCCCCGGAGGTTCTAGCGCAGCTACTAACCATCCATGGTAGGTTCGCGTGCGCGCATCGCAAACCGTTCCACTGGCAAACCCCCCCAATCCATTCGTCAGCAACCATTCCCGTGTATCCAGGTCATTCATAAACTGTTTGAACTAATGCAAAAGCAGGTAAGGAATCAATCCTCACATAAAAAAAACTAATTCTTATCAAAGACATCATGAAGCAAAAGAATTTCTTTATGAAGAGGTAACTAGTAGACCAAACCGAAAGTTTTAGAGTGGGTAGAGGGAGGAACCCCCCATTACTAGTAAAAGATTCGGAGCGCTAAATTGAAAGCTCGCCCCAGTTCTCCCGTTCCCTTGCCTGCCACGACAATAAGCGCTGCCTCCCTGTCCCCGCATCCCTTCGTCGTCTTCTGTTTCCCACCGATTGGCTGCCCCCCTTTCATCTCAAAATCGTTATGAGTATGATATAGTCGTAACAGTTCGTTATTGTTCAGTTGCTAAAAGTTTCGACAATTGTCGAAATTAGTTGGTTGAACTGTTAAACCAAGACGCACGCAATTATCAAGGAGGCTATTGTTTCATGACCCAAGAAGGATGTCTGCGCGTTGGGCAAGCTGCTCCCGATTTCACTGCAACGGCTGTAGTGGATCAGGAGTTCAAAGAAATCAAACTGTCTAACTACCGCGGTAAGTATGTTGTTCTGTTCTTCTATCCGCTTGACTTTACCTTCGTTTGTCCGACTGAAATCACAGCATTCAGCGATCGCTATGACGAATTTAAAGCCCTCAATACTGAAATTTTAGGGGTATCCGTTGATAGCGCTTTCTCCCATCTAGCGTGGATTCAGACCGATCGTAAAGCGGGTGGCGTAGGCGACCTGAACTATCCCCTGGTTGCCGACATCAAAAAAGAAATCAGCAGTGCATACAATGTTTTGGTTCCTGAAGAAGGAATTTCCCTGCGTGGCTTGTTTTTAATTGATAAAGATGGCATTATCCAGCACGCAACCATCAACAACCTCGCCTTTGGTCGCAGCGTTGATGAAACTCTGCGGACTCTGCAAGCCATCCAGCATGTCCAATCACACCCGGATGAAGTCTGCCCCGCAGGTTGGAAACCAGGTGACAAGACAATGAGTCCTGACCCTGTGAAGTCGAAGGAATATTTTGCAGCGGTATAGCTCTTGGCGGTTATAGCGGACGCCAGTTTGCTTAGGACAGAGGATTATAGCCCTTTTCAAGGGTGTGAAGTACAGTGAGGGTGCTTCGCGCCCCA
>JBAUTA010000565.1:0-3602 GCA_049581985.1 Kovacikia sp. | reverse complement strand
ATGCAGGTTAATTCGCTTCGCATCCAGCAAATCCAGCAGTTTGTATTGGTCCTGAATATTGGGGCAGGCAGGATAGCCAAAGCTATAACGACTCCCCTGATAGCGCTGCGCCAGCACATCCCGGATATTATCCGGATCTTCACTGCCACATCCTAGTTCCCGCCGAATGCGGGCATGAACCCACTCTGCCAGTGCCTCTGCCAGTTGCACAGCCATTCCGTGGAAGTAGAGGTAATCGGTGTACTGGTTCGCCTCAAACAGCTTCTTCGCATACTCGGTGGCGACTTCGCCCATGGTCACCGCCTGCATAGGGAAGACATCGATCTGCCCAGATTCCTTGGGCGCGTAGAAGTCGGCAATGCAAAAGCGGCGGAGGGATTTTTGGCGCGGGAAGGGGAAGGTGGCGATCGGGGTGGGAGCGGTGGGGGTATGGGGATCGTAGAGGTGTAGACGATTTCCCTCTGCCTGACAGGGAAAGTAGCCGTAGAGAGCCTGGGGATGGAGGAGGTTTTCAGAGACAATCCGGTGCTTCCATTCTTCCAGCAGGGGGTAGACCTTCTCCTGTAGGAACTGGTCGTAGTCTTCCCGCGACTGTTCCCGTGGCTTACGAAACTGCCATTGTCCGGCAATCAACGCCTGCAAATCCAGATACCAGAAGAGTTCCTCCCAGGGAATGTCTTCCGGCTGCAGAATCTGGGTGCCCCAGAAGGGGGGCGTGGGGCGGGGAATGTCAGCGGGGATGGCTTCGGAACGGTGGGTGTCTTCAACCAGGGGGGTGGTAGGGGAGGAGCCGGAAGGGGGGGCACCGTTTTGAGCTAATTCTGACTCCTGGCTCCTGAGTCCTGAGTCCTGACCTTCCCTCTCCTGAGTTCCTTCCTCATCCAGAAATCCCTTCAAGTCGTCCCACTTCTCCGCTGCCTTAGCGGGCATCAACTTGTCCATAAAATGCAGGTCAGAGAAGGCATCTTTGCCATAGACAACTCTGCCTTTGTAAGCTTTCTGGCAGTCTTCGTAAACGAATTTGGGGGTGAGGGCGGCACCGCCGAGGATGACCGGGACCGTAATGCCGCGATCGTTGAAGACCTCCAGGTTTTCTTTCATGAAAGCCGTGGATTTGACCAGCAACCCGCTCATCGCAATACAGTCAGCCCTGTGCTTCGTATAGGCTTCGATGATATTGTCAACAGGCTGCTTGATCCCCAGATTAATCACCCGATAGCCGTTGTTGGAGAGGATGATATCGACCAGATTCTTGCCGATGTCGTGAACATCTCCCTTCACCGTGGCGATGATGAAAGTGCCCTTGGCATTGTTGCCCGCTTCCGATTTCTCCATGAACGGCTCCAGATGGGCAACCGCAGCTTTCATGGTTTCAGCGGATTGGAGCACAAAGGGCAACTGCATCTGACCGGAACCAAACAGGTCGCCGACCACCTTCATCCCATCCAGCAAAAAGGTGTTGATAATGTGCAGGGGTGGGTAGGTTTCCAGGGCCTGGGAAAGGGAATCCTCCAGGCCGATTCGCTCTCCATCAATGATGTGGCGTTTCAGCCGCTCTTCCACTGGCAGGTCTACAAGGAGATCCTTAGACGCTCTGGCTTCCTTGGCAGACACGCCCTCAAATAGTTTGGTCAATTCCGTCAGCGGATCGTAGACACAGACCTCACCGTCAAACTGGCGTTGGTCGTAGATCAACTGCTGGCAAACTTCCTGATGTTTGGGATCGATTTTTGCCAGGGGCAGAATTTTAGCCGCACTGACGATCGCCCCATCCATCCCTGCTTCAACCGCATCGTGCAGGAAGACAGAGTTCAACACAATCCGGGCAGCCGGACTTAAGCCAAAGGAAATGTTGGAAACGCCCAGAATGACATGGCAACCGGGGAGATCCTGGCGGATATGGCGAATGGCTTCGATCGTAGCCCGCCCATTCGCCCGGTCCTCCTCGATCCCGGTGGAAATCGGCAACGCCAGAGGATCGAAAAAGATTTCGTGGGCGGGAATGCCAAATTCGAGGGCTTGCCGATAGGCACGCTGGGCAATTTCAAATTTTTTCTCGGCTGTCCGCGCCATGCCGTCTTCGTCGATCGTGCCGACGACTACCCCAGCCCCATACTCCCTGGCAAGTTCCAGCACCTTCAGGAAGCGCTCTTCTCCATCTTCGTAGTTGGTCGAGTTGAGCAGACATTTGCCCCCGGCAACCTTCAGCCCCGCCTCCATCTTCTCCCACTCGGTGGAGTCAAGCATGAGGGGCAGATTAACGTTGGTGACCAGGCGAGAAACGAGTTCGTGCATGTCATGCACCCCATCTCGCCCGACATAATCCACGTTCACATCCAGGATGTGGGCACCTTCACGCACCTGCGATCGGGCCACCGCAACCAGCCCATCCCAGTCTTCCGCATTCAGCAGTTCCCGCACCTTCTTAGAACCGCTGGCATTCAACCGTTCACCAATGATCAGAAACGAGTTGTCCTGTTCGTAGGGTTGGGCTGCGTAGATGGAGGCAGCAGAGGGGATGTAGTTGAAAACAGGACGGGGGGTGGAGAATTGGGCGGAGAGTGGAGGCGCAGTTTCCCCCTTTTCCACTGCCAACTCTCGGCCTCGCACGGGACGCGGCTTTGGCCTCAACGCTGCCGCCATCTCTGCGAGTTGCTGGATGTGTTCGGGACGGGTGCCACAGCAGCCACCAATCACCTGGACCCCCAGATCTTCGACAAAGCGCATCAGCGCTATCCGCAGTTCCATCGGGGTGAGTTTGTAGTGGGCGTGTCCTCCCACGTTTTCAGGGAGTCCGGCGTTAGGAATGCAGGAGACGACAAAGGGGGATTGTTGGGACAGATATTTGATGTGCTCGGTCATCCGATCGGGGCCCGTAGCACAGTTTAATCCCAGAATATCGATTGGGAAGGGTTCCAGAATTGTCAGCATGGCGGCAACATCGGAACCAACCAGCATCGTGCCTGTGGTTTCCATCGTGACGGAAACCATGAGTGCGCGGCGATCGCCCTTTTTGGCAAACACTTCCTCAATTCCGTTCAGCGCTGCTTTAATTTGCAGCACGTCCTGACAGGTTTCAACCAGGAATAGGTCTACCCCCCCGTCATATAGCCCTTCTGCCTGTTCGGCAAAGGTTGCCTTCATCGTGTCGTAGTCAATATGACCCAGGGTGGGTAGTTTGGTCGTTGGACCGATCGACCCGGCAACAAAGCGGGGTTTGTCTGGGGTAGAAAACTCAGCAGCTACTTTTTTTGCCAGTTCAGCTGCGGTTTTATTCAGGTCATAGGCCTTGTCTGCCAGATCGTATTCTGCCAAAACCAGGGAGGTTGCCCCAAAGGTATCGGTTTCAATCACATCGGCTCCGGCTTCTAAAAAATCCCGATGCACTTTCGCCACGACCCCGGGTTTGGTGTAAACCAGATACTCGTTGCACCCCTCGTACTCTGGACCGCCAAAGTCGGCAGCGGTCAAGTTTTGGGATTGCAGGTTAGTGCCCATCGCGCCATCAAATACGAGGATGGGGCGATCGGGGTGGTGCAGGCGATCGAGAAAGGGATTAGTCATCCGGCGTTCCTATGCAGTCAGGGGTCAAGGGTATAAAT
>JBAUTA010000564.1:0-2527 GCA_049581985.1 Kovacikia sp. | reverse complement strand
CGCTTACAGCGGCTTTCAGGATAGTTAACTACAGGTGTAAAACCAAAATACTTCCCTGGCTGAGGGTTGAGTAGGGGTGAGCATAGCCCACCCGATCGCACGCGGTAGTAAGTCAGCATATCACTCAGAGGATAGCTGAATTTCTTAAGCTTGCGATCGCGGCTTCAGCTTAGCTGGCACCAGAAAGAGAATAACGCCTATCCCCACGAGCATCGATAGGCTAGCAACCAAAAGGGTTACCTGTAATCCTGATACAAAAGCGGTTCTAATTTCCTGCTGCAGTACCAAAGGAGAGAGCGTGGGCGGAATATCGGTGGAAACTTTCGTTAAACCGTGCAGAGCATTCGCAATAATTTTATCTTGAGACTCGGAGGGGACATTCCAGGCACTCAAAAACTGTCTAAGCTTAGAAGATAATTGCTGGGAAAGGATTGCCCCCTGAATGGCAATGCCTAAAATCCCCCCGAACTGAATGCTAATACTTGATACTGCTGAGGCAATTCCTTCCTGATCGGGAAGTACGGAATTCATCCCTGCTGTGGCTAAGGGAGCTATGGTCAACCCCCCACCAAAACCTGAGAGCACCAGATACCAGAGTATTTCTCCATACTTAGTATCTATATGGGTATGGGTTAGGGCCAAGATTGCGATGCTTGCCATCACTAATCCACTGATAATCGGGAAGCGCCACCCTAAACGAGCAGCGACCCATCCAGACGAGAAAGCAGCCAGAATAATTGCTCCATTCATGGGCAAAAAGCACAGCCCTGTTGCAGCAGCCGAATATCCCTGCACCTGTTGTAAGAACAAACTCAAAATGAAGAACATCCCACCAGAGGTGAAAAAGACCAGCGTTTGGGTGCTGATGATGGCAATAAATGTCTGATTTCTAAGCAAGGATAATGGGATGATCGGGTGCCTGCTGCGAGACTCAACAAACCAAAAGCCTAAAAAGCTAAAACCAGACACTGCCAGCAGCCCAATGCCATGAGGAGATAGCCACGCACCATTACTTCCCTCGGTCAGCGCGCAAGTGAGGGATGCGATCGCCATAATGCTAAGCACCATTCCGGGTAAATCTAATGGCTGCTTTGGCTGGTTCCGATCTTGCTTAACACCGCGGATAGTCATGATTAAGGCCATGACACCCAGGGGGACGTTGGCAAGAAAGATGGTGCGCCAACCCAAACCATCCACGAGCAAACCACCTAAGCCAGGACCCGCTACCATCGCTAAGGCAGACACGGCAGACCAAATCCCAATCGCTTTTGTTCGTTCTTTGAGATCGGGGAACATCGCAATCACGATCGTCAACGAAAGAGGGATTAAGGCTGCCGCACCAACCCCTTGCAGTACACGTCCGGCAAGCAATAATTCAAGATCTGGGGCAAATCCACAGACGACAGAGGCGAGCGTGAAGAGGGTTAAGCCAAGCAGAAAGATCCACCGGCGTCCAAAAATATCTCCCAGTTTGCCACTGGTTAACAATAGACTTGCCACTGGGAGGAGGTAGCCATTTAGAACCCACTGCAATCCCGTGACATTAGCCCCCAGAGTTTTCTGAATCTGGGGAAGTGCCACATCCATCGCAGTGCCTTCAAAATTAGTCATGAAGAGCGCCAGACACATGGCACTCAAGGCGATCGCTTTGGTGTGATCGGGTTTAAGTGCGATCGTAGAATCAGACTTAAGGCTACGTGCTGATCCGTTGAGGGCTTGGGAATCTTCGAACTGTTTCATAGTTTACAGCTATTTGCAGATGAGTAAACCACAGGATTGTGTGGATGAATTGCTGAGGAGTTGGGATAGGTATAGCTTATACAAATGAGAATAACTATAAGTTGGGAAGTGCTTTGGTCTAGGCGTTCATGGTCAGACAACGCTGCTTGGATAGAAACTCAAGCTTTACACGCTGTTTAAATTGGCAGATAACTGCTTGAGCTAGTGGTTGCCGCTCACCAGGCTGGCTCTTAATGAGGTGCTGCTCAAATCGCTCTTGCTCCGACTCGCTCATTTGATTAGCCAACAACCAATTAAACAATACAGTCCCAAATTCCGATCCAAGTTGGGCAGCCCACTGATGATAATTAGTTGAGACAATGAACGAGTTTCCTCGCTGTCTTCTTATAGTCAGCCAACCTCGCATCACGGCTGTGACTGTAGACGCACCATACCTCCGCTGGATAGCTGCGATACCTTTGACAACCCAGAAACGCCAGCCTTTTGATAGGCGGTATAACTCAAGAAACACTGTTTGAAACTCCTCTGACTCATTTTCTAGCCAATCCATATATCGCTGCCAAAATAAGCTTTCTCGATAGTCTTTGACACAAAGATTGACTTGGGCAATACCATCCTTCTTGAGGTAGAGCGGCAGTTCCCGAAAAAATCGCTCAAGGATTTGCTCACCTGCTTCTAAGAGATTTCTGGGCTGAAATTCGAAACCAGTTGCAGAATTAACTCAACGACTCTGGACTGAAAGTCCAGAGGTTAGAAAGGGGCTGAAAGCCCCAAATCTCGGCTTCGC
>JBAUTA010000563.1:0-3503 GCA_049581985.1 Kovacikia sp. | reverse complement strand
CCGTAAACCCAAAACGTCCCTGCAAGCTCGATAGATAGCTTGACCGGGAAACGCCAACCAATCGGGTATATCCAACGTCAGCGGACAAACCAAGGCTGCTTGCAGCTCTCCTTTGTCTAGTTTCCGGTTTTCCATGCCATCAGACAGGGGGAGAACCTGAAGCTGTGACCCAGGGAAACGGGGATAAAAATCTTGCCTGAATGCAGCTACCATCTGAACAGTGATATCTGCATTAGCAGCCTCGACAAGAATTAGAACATCAGGCATTCCCAAAGCTTGGCAGTGTGGTTCCTGGACCAAATCGACCAAAGCTAGGCAGGTCAAGATGAGTCTGGCGGCGAGATCTAACGGCGAGACGATAGCTGACACTTTGCAGCTCAGCGTGGAGTTGGCGATTTTCCCGTTGAATCTGGGTAACTTTTTCGCGAATTGGAGCCATCCGTTCAGCGAACTTCTGACGATAGATCTTGGGCAGCTCTTGCACAACCTGCTCTAACATGCGAGAGCGGTCGGTAAGTTCCTGCACCGTTTGCCGGAGCTGGTAAATTTCACTGTCCCGATCGGTAATTTGCTCCTGGTAGAAAGTTACCTGCTGCTCTACGCCTTGCAGTTGCTCACGCAGCGCGCGCATCTCAGCCATGTGCCGCTCAGAGACATCTGGACTGGGACTAAAACTGGCATTTCCCTTTACCAGGCGAAAAAGTTCTTGGGATAACTGCTGGACAAGATTGTCCCGCATCTGCAATTCTTCACGCAGATGGGTTACTTCAGATTGCAGATCGGTCAAAGTTGAGCTACCGGAATATGCCACGTCCTTATCACTCCGTTTTGATTAGGTGGGTGAGGTTCATTGAAGTAAGGAATGTTTGTGGGGTTAACCCGCACAGGCCAGTGCAACAAAAATAAAGTTTTGAAAGGGGGAAGGGGGGAACCCCTGCTTGGGAGCGAAGCTCCCAAACCCCATATTGCAAAACATCGTATTTGCCACACTAGGTCAGATCAGCCGAATGAAGACGATCCTCCCAGCGACGGGGTGGAGATGCCCGGCGGATTTCCCGCCATATTGCCGTTGCCGCCAGGGTACCATCTGCAACCGCGATCGACACCTGATTAATTCCTTCCTTTAAATCACCCAAGGCAAAAATGCGAGGATGGGAAGTGCGGCACATTGAGTCGGTTACCAGATTCTCTCCCTTCCACTCCAGCTCTAACCCCTTCAGGTAGTCGTTGTAGTAGTGGGAACCCATTGCCACCAGACCCGTTTCTAACTCCACAACAGAACCGTCGGTCAATTCTACACCACACATCTCATGATCGTGACCTAAAAATTTCTTGATTGGGGTTTCGATCAACAGAAAGCCGTGTTCCGCTAGCTTCTGGCGCATTTCCGAACCGACTTCAAACAATCCCTGGGTGAAGACTGCCAGGTAAGGGCTGAACCAGTTGAGCACAAATGCCGTATTGATGGCAGCTTCGGAGTTAACAAACAGCCCACACTTTTTGTCAGCCATCTCATAGCCATCACAGATCATACAGACGTGCAGATTGTATCCCGCATAGTCATAAACGTTCTGCATGTCCTCTAGCTGGGGCAGATTGTCAATCAGGCCACTAGCAGCGATCACGTACTTGCCACGAAATATTGGGTAAGCGCTGTCTTGCTTACCCACTTTTACTTTGACCGCGAAGCTATCGCCCTCATCCCGGACCTCTTCCACATAGCCAAGAAGATAGTCACCCTCAAGCGAAAGCAGGTGCTGCTGCCCCTGCTGCAACAAAGCCCGCCCAGGAGTCGTGGGTGGTAATCCCACATAATTCCGCAGGTCTTGCATCCAGAAAGAGCGGCCACGCCCCTTTTCAATCACAAGGCAGGAAAGCCGATAGCGCTGCAAATAAATGGCAGCGGACAACCCACCAGCTCCGCCTCCTACAATAATCACGTCGTAAACATGATCCAGGCGATGATCCAGGTTTTTCTTGGAGAGCTTCATGGGTCTCTAACGCGCCCTAAATTTTTGAGCTTATTCAGGCTGTTGCATCTGCGACTGCTGACGCTTTGGGAACTTCTTGCTTAACGGTTAAAAAGCGAATCACTTCCTCACTCAGGCGCATTGCTTTTTCCATCTGAGCAATCTGGCTGCCATCAGACTGGTAATTCATCTGGATGTAAATGCCTTCCCGTTGTTTCTGAATTTCGTAGGCCAGGCGACGCTTACCCCGATGCTGGGTTTCAAGCACCGTTGCGCCGTTCTCGCGCAGAATCGATTGATACTTTTCGATCGACTGATCCACCGCTTCTTCACTCAGATCAGGACGAAGGATGTACATCGTTTCGTAGAGATTAATAATTGCCATATTGTCAAATGTCTCCTTGTGGACTAGACGGCTTCCCTTGAGAGATTAGGGGTTAGGGTTTGGGGAAAGCAGGATTTGGGAGCCGAAACCAGCCGAAAATTTCTAGTTTCTCATCCCTGGATCCTAATCCCCTTCTAACTACCCCCTTCTAAAAAGAAGCAAGGACTTACAATTCTATATCAGTTTTTAATGTATCTGACTGAGTTGCCTAAAACTTGGGACAGTGCAACGCTTATCTAAGCTCCTTACATTGATCATCACTAGCAGAGTATTCATCAACCTATGGCACAACGCTATGTCCGCGTCCAGGCAGCAGACGGACACATCTATTATGGCTTGCTTCAGCTGGGACGAGAGGTGCTTGTTTTGGATGCTCCTCCCTGGTTAAAGGGACAGCCAACTGATCTGGAGTTAACGTCTGAAAGCTACCAGATTTTAGCGCCCTGTGCCCCTTCTAAGATTGTGGCAGTGGGGAAAAACTATGCCGATCATGCCGCTGAAATGGGAACACCCGTTCCGCAGGAGCCCCTTCTGTTCCTCAAGCCCCCTTCAACAGTGATTCCGGCAGATTCAGAGATTCAGTATCCGTCCCAGTCGCAACGGGTGGATTACGAGGGAGAGCTGGCATTAGTCATTGGCGATCGCTGTGTCAACTGCACACCGGAACAGGCCCGGGGGAAAATTTGGGGCTATACGATCGCCAATGATGTAACCGCCCGGGATTTGCAAAAGCGGGATGGCCAGTGGAGCCGGGCAAAGAGCTTTGATACCTTTTGTCCCCTGGGCCCCTGGATTGTCCGGGAAATCAGTCCGGGAGCACTCCTCCAAACCTTCCTGAATGATGATCCTGAACCGATGCAATCTGCTTCGATCGACTTGATGGTGTTTCCCCCCGACGTCCTGGTCTCCTACATCAGCCAGGTGATGACGCTGTTACCGGGCGATGTGGTGCTCACCGGGACTCCAGAAGGAGTTGGCCCAATGCAGGTGGGCGATCGGGTGCGGGTCGAAATCGAAGGCATTGGCTACCTGAATAGCACTATCGTTACCAGAGATATTTCAGGAAACATGGGGTATTAGTCAGGGGTCATTTTAAAATTGAAGATTGGCAATTGAAGCCTGTGAAAAACTGAAACGCAGGTCAGGGG
>JBAUTA010000562.1:0-10570 GCA_049581985.1 Kovacikia sp. | reverse complement strand
GCTGTCTCTGTGATAACCTGCTTCAGTTCCAGGTGCCTACCGCTTGACTGCATGCTTTAAACTTTGGGCATACTTAAAATAGCTTCCGTCGCCTGCCCATACCGATGCCTACTCTGTTTCCTGCCTGTTCCCGGTAATCTTTATTCCTGGCATTGGCTATCTACCCCACCCGAAGAGGACTCCGGAGGAAAAGGCGTCAGCTCGTCATGACCTGCGATCGCCTGTCTGAGTTTAGGAAACGGTTAAGCATCGCATTAGGGCAAATGATACCAATTTAAAAAATGAAGGTTGCAGCCAGCGGTGGCGGTTAAACCAGCTTGGTTTCCATCTGCAGGGTCCCGGCGTAGACGGAGCCATCAAAGCCGTCAATGTTGTTTTGATAGCGAAAGAGTTGCGCGGAACCGCGTTGGTCGTCTGCTTTCACTTTGCCGCGGTCAAACTCGAAAATGCGGTATTTGAGTCCTTCGACTTCTAAGTAATACTCATTTTTTAGCGTGTGGAGTGTGCCTGTACGTCGGTCTAAGCTCATCATGAAGTATTCCTGGAGGGTTTCAGCCCTCTTTCTACTCTACTCTGTTTTGAGCTGTGTTCCCAAGCACTTTGCCGCTGGAGGCGGTTGAGCAACCAAGCCGGTCTCCGCTGGCCCATTGCTTGGTAAACAGTTGTGTCCAACCCTTGGCCTTTATACCAATTTAAAAAATGAAGGTTGCAGATGGGGGTGTGGAGGCTTCGCCCCCAGCCAGGGGTTCCACCCCTGCACTCTGTCCCCAATCTGCCCTGTTCGCTATTTAAATTGGGGTGTTAACAGCAGACTTGTTGCTTTTTAACAGAAAAAATCTCTGAAAGCCTTACACCGCATAGGCTGTAGCCCTCAGCGGCGAAAATTGACTGAAAAGCCTGATATGACTGGGCTTCACAACTTTTCTAGCCTTAGAGAATGTTTTAAAAGTCCTATTGCGAGTAGCAAATCGTACAGATCCCCCTAAACCCCCTCCTTAAAAAGGGGGACTTCAAGCCTGTTTGCCGCCTTTTTAAGGGGAGCTAGGGGGGATCGCTGAGTACTTAACATCACAACCCCTAGCCTTTAAAACACCCTCTTATAAAGCAGCAGGTCTAGCAATTAACTAGCTAAAAATCCCGCTAAGACTTAGTCGTTTCAATGTAGAATGTACCTTTTCGAGGGGGCATGCAGAAAATCCCATTTTGCTCAATGCCTGATCCCATGCAGATAGAATGAGATTGGATTGAATATTGGTCATCTGCTGTTCCTTTGGAGGCTATCTTCAATGATCAGCAACTTCTGAAGCATACGAGGAATCATCGTGAGTAAACAGCGATCTCATCGGAGGGCACTTCAGCCAGCGGCCAGTCAATCTGCGCTGAAGCAGCCGTCTGACCAGGAAGCGTTTCAGGCTCAGCTTCAGGGATTAGTGAAGCAGCAAAAATATCGTCAGGCATTAGACGAAATCAAACGGCAACGGCAGCGGCATCCAGAGATGGAGTTTATACCCTCCGAAGCCGAAATTTGGTTACTCCGGGGACAACAAGATGTTCAAAAGGGTGATTATAAGCAGGCAGAAACGTCCTTTCGTCGAGCCTTGGAGCAAGGCTTACAGAGTGCTTACTATTGGCTTGCCCGAAGCCTCGTGCAGTTAAACCGGATTAATGACGCATTGGAAGTTGTCAAGCCTGCTTTTGAGCAGGGGCAGTTACCAAAAGATGATGCCATTTGTTACTTAAAGTTGCTTCTTCTAAAGGGCGAGACTGCCACCGTTGAAACGCTGATTAGCAAACAAGCTAAACGTTTTAGTGCGGCACAATTGCATTGGGTGCGGGGCATTTTAGCACTCAAGGCAGAACAGCCTGACGTGGCGCTGCTAGCGTTTCAAAAAATCAAACGACCCCTGACTCCGGGCGATCGCCCAGATGTGTGGATTATCTATACGCAGCAGCGGTTAGGTAATTGGACGGCTGCCAGTGGTCTGCTGGGTTTACAAACGACATCAGCCTGGGGCTTTTCTCTCGTCGAGCCGAAGTACCTGAAGCACCCGCTTTTGCAACGCTTAGCGCTGTTTCAACGCCTGGAGACGGGCAAACCGCCGCTCAATCCTGCGGATGCGCAACAAGCCGATCGCACCTTGCAAGCAGCCGTCACCGCCATGAGCCTGCTCCAACTGATCGAGCGCGATGATTATCACAATGCTGCCCATGTACTCTTAAACGACGATCGTCGATCGTCACCGTTTCCTGAACTGGCAGCACTCCGCTCTCCCTTGCTCATCAAAGCGGGACAGCAGGCACTTCAGCAAGGTGAACCGGAATGTACAGAAGTCTTCTGGCAGGATGCTCTTACAGAGAAACCCTTTAACCCGCAGCTAGCTGGCAATTTACGGGTTGCCCTCCATCTCAACAAGTCGTTTCAGGAGGAACAGCGCCTGCTTACCCGGTTGATCAAGTGGGTCGAGCAGGATGCCAAACAGCATCCGCAAAATTGGTTGGGCGATCGCGCCTCCCGCACTCTGGCAAACCTACACTGCTATCTGGCAGATGCCTGGATGGCGATGGGACGAGGGAGAACAGCGGCAGGAGCGTTACAGCAGGCGGAACGACTTTCTCCCACCTCGCCGGAAGTCATTGGGCGGAAGGGGTTGATGGCCATGTTGGATAATCACAACGCCGAGGCGATCCGTCTGATGACTCAGGCCTTGGAGCAGGGCTGTAGATCGGCAGGGGTCTATGCTGGACTGCTCAATTGCTGGGATGAACTGGACAATCCCCAGGCAAAACTGGAAGCTCGAAGACGCTTTGGTAAGAAGTTTGGGGATCTGAACCCTGAAGCAGAGATTGAGTTTGAACCCTGGCTAGATGCGCTCTACACCCAGGACTATGGGTTCTTTAGCCAGCTCGTCAAACATGCCGAGCAGCCCGATCCGCCCATGCAAGCCTTGCAGATTTTTGTCAAAGCGGTACAAGGAATGCCCAATTCTGGTGGTAGGGTTTCGCTCAACCAGGCGCAGGCAGAGAAACAATGGGCTACCTTACTGAAGCCGCTATCGGGTGAGCAGCAAGTTCCCACATTAGAAGCGATCGCCCTGGCGACCCAACTCTTCGCGAAGCGAGAAAAAGGGATTGCGGCGCTGGTTGGGGAGTATCAAAAGCGGTTGTTTGCCTTAAGTGAGGAGTATCCAGCGGCGAAAGAAGCTCACCTCATTGTCCTGGCGATAAAAAACACCAGCGGACAGAAAATGGAATTCCCGCTGCGTCGTTATTTAGAGAGTATGCCGAAACCGGGCAATGCGTTAGCCCAACTTCAGCTTCAGGTGCGTAAGTTTGGCTGGATCAGAACTTTGATTCCCTTCATCACTGAAGCCTTGCAACGAGAGCCCCAAAATCCACTACTCCTGCTGGCAAAGGCAACGACCTATCCCCTCTCCATGCCCGAATACGATCAGTTGAAGCAGCAGGGGTTTGAGCTTGCCCGTCGGGTGCAAGATGCCAAAGCGCTGCAAGCCTTCAGGGAAGAGGAGGCATTTCTCAACTTACGTCAGACTCAAGCAATAATGCCTGACCTCGAAGACCTGAATGATTTCGATGCCGAGGAGATGGAGACGATGCTGGAAAACTTGATCCGGCAAACGCTCGGACAAAAAGTGCCGCGAGCCGAGCTGGAGCGCATGCTTCCTACCCTCAAGCGACAAATCATGAGCGAATTGCCCGATTTCATTGGCGACGAAGACGAAGACGAAGATGGTTTTTCGATCGGCTTTGCTCCACCCAGAAAGCGCAGACGTAGTTTCCTTGATTTGTAATGCCAACTTGTGATTCCACTTTTTGATTTCACTATGATCTCACCCTACGATCGCCTTGGTATTACTCCCGATGCCACCCCTACTCAACTAAAAGCGGCGTATCATGCCAAGCTAAGAGAGTTTCCAGCACATACCCATCCTGAAGAATTCAAAGCGATTCGGAGTGCGTATGATGCCATCCGCGACGGACAAACCGCTAACGCAAACGATGATTTTTTGCAAATCCGTCCCATTGAGGTATCCTTCGATCCAGAGCAATTGCAGCAGTTGCGTCAGAAAGTTCTGTCTCAACTGGCAATCAGCGTCGATGACCTCATTCGTGAGATGTTTTAGCTATGGTCGATCGCCAGGAACTGCTCCATCAGTTAGTTGATTATCTTCAAACCACACCCGATCTACCGGACTATCTGGCAGCCGAACCAAACATCGCTGACACCATTGATCCGTATCAGATGGTGAGTGAATGGATTGCCCTGCGACAAGAAATGAAGCAACAGGGAAAACTCCTTCAAGCGGCTCAGGAGCAAGCACAGCGTGAACTGGAACGGATGCGATCGCAGACCGAAACCCTGCAACAGCAGTTAGCAGACTGCCAGCAGCAGGCAGCCACCCAGGTTGCAACGGCACTGGCAGCCCAAGAAAAGCGGTTTGAAAAAGAGCAGGAGCGTTGGTTGCGCGGCTTACTGCACGTGCTCGATGCCCTCGATCGCGCCTGTGATTACTGGGATGAACCGACTAAAACCGTTTCTACACCGCCTCCTGCCGTTACGCCCCCCACGTTTCGCACACGGATGGCCCACTGGCTGTTGAGTCTGGACCAGCCAGCGGTGACGACCAGCACACAACCAGACTCCGAACCCAATGCCTTGGCTGAAATCTTGAGTAGCAATCGTGAGGGAATCGCGCTCATTCGCCAGAATTTGCTCGACCTGTTGAAACAGCAACAGGTTACACCCATGCCAGCCCTGGGGCAACCGTTTGACTCGCAGGGCATGTACGCGATCGGGCGACAGGAAAGCGAGGCTCCCGCTCAGACGGTCATTCAAGAAGTGACGCGAGGTTATCTCTGGCGCGATCGAGTCTTGCGAGAAGCCCAGGTGATCGTGTCTGCAGGTCAGCAGCCGTAAGCGCAGAAACCGGATTTCTAACCTGTAGACTAGGGGGTTTACACCTTGATTCTCGCAGGAAACTCGGTTTCTCAGGTAGCATCTCCGACCAATAACCGCTATAAAAACAGTGCAGGGTTTAAGTGAGAGAACAATGAGTAGAGCCGTTGGTATTGACCTGGGCACCACCAACTCGGAAGTGGCGATCGTCGAAAAGGGTCAGGCGCGAGTCTTACCCGATGAAACGGGCGATCTGATCCTGCCGTCCTGTGTGGGACTGAGTGAAAGCGGCCAATTGCTGGTCGGACGCGAAGCACTACGACAATATGCCGCCGCGCCAGAACGCACGGTCAAATCCATCAAGCGATGGATGGGCACCGACCACAAAACGACGCTGGGCGATCGCGACTATCTGCCCCACGAACTTTCTGCCATTATTTTGCGCACCCTCAAACAACGGGCAGAAACGGCTCTCGGTGAACCCGTTACGCAAGCCGTGATTACGGTGCCTGCCTACTTTACCGATGCCCAACGGCAAGCCACCAAAACAGCGGGAGAAATTGCTGGCTTGGAGGTGCTGCAAATTATCAACGAGCCGACAGCAGCGGCACTGGCGTATGACCTGCGATCGGATGAAACCGAGCTTGTCCTGGTCTATGACCTGGGTGGTGGTACCTTTGATGTGTCGGTGGTCGAAATCACAGGAGACGTAACCGAAGTTCTCGCCAGTCACGGCAACAACCAGTTAGGAGGCGACGACTTCGATCGCCGTTTACAACTGCATTTTAAGGATCTGTTTCGTAAGCAACATGGAGTAGAGGTGCCCGACGACCTCCCAACCAACGCCCGGTTATTACGAGCCGCCGAGCAAGCCAAAATTGATCTCAGTGCCCATAGCTTCACCACAGTACGCGAGGCATTCTTGGGCAGTAAGGGCAAGACTGCCTTACATTTGGACGCTGAAGTGGCTCGGACTGACTTTGAGGCACTGATCCGGCCCCTGTTGGACGAAACCCTGGATGCCATCGATCGCGCTTTAAAGGATGCCAGTGTGTCACCGACGGATCTCGATCGCGTGATTCTGGTCGGTGGCTCCACCCGGATGCCCTTAGTCCAGCAGATGATTGAAGCACATTTGGGCCAGGCTCCCACCGATGGCATTCAACCGGATCTGTGTGTCGCGCTGGGTGCCTCGTTGCAAGCAGGGGTATTAGTCGGCGAGGAAGTGGATGCCATTTTGGTCGATGTGATTCCCCATTCGCTGGGCATCTCTGCCGTCATGGCAAGCTCCATGGGGATTATACCCGGCTTGTTCAGCGTAATCATTCCTCGCAATAGCGTCATTCCCACCTCTCGTTCTTCGGTCTACTCCACGTTTTCGGATAACCAGGAAGCCGTTGAAATTGAAGTCTTTCAGGGCGAAAATCCGATCGCGGAGGAAAATGTGCCCCTCGGTTCCTTTAAGGTCGAAAACCTGCCGCCCAAACCCGCCGGAAGTCTACAGATCGAAGTGCATTTTGACTTTGACCTGAACGGTATTCTAACGGTGACGGCAACCGAGAAAGACAAGGGGCTGCAAAGCAGCCTGACGGTTCGCAATGCCAGTGGCACGCAACGCCTCTCCAGCCATGAGCTAAAACAAGCGCAGACTGATTTAGACACGCTGTTTGCCAATACTGAAGTGCTGCATGATCTGGAATTGATAGCCGCAGCAACGCCGATCAACTACAGCCCAGAATTGCAGGCGTTGATCGAACGCGCCGAGAACGCACTGGAAACCCTGACAGATGAACCCGCTGAAGAGCTACAGACCTTGCTGGAGCAAATCGAAGTGGCTGCATCCGGAGACTCAGAGGAAGACTTAGAGTCACTCCAGGCCGAACTGGAAGACTTTCTCTACTACGGTCTGAGCGGTACGGAGACTTGAGTCAGCCGATGAAATGCCCTGTTTGTCGCGCCACGTATCAGCCCGGTCAGGCATCCCCTATCTGTCGGCGGTGTGGAGCCGATCTGTCGGCTCTGGTTCAAATTCACGATCGCGCCCTCTGGCACTACCGGCAGGCGATCGCCCACCTCGAAGCAGAAGCCTATCCAAACGCTCAAACCCACATTCAGCAAGCACTCGCATTAAATAGCAGAAATGCCGCTTTTCATGCGTTAGCGGGACAAATCTGGGCACTCCAGGGCAACTGGCTGCCCGCGATTGATGCCTGGAAACACGCACAACAGATCGATCCAGGGAACGCGATCGCGGCTGACTGCCTCAAGCTGCTAGCAGACCAAAACGAAAGTTTCGGAGGGGAGTAAAGGGGTGGAACCCCTGCACCCCGTCCCCAATTTGCCCTGTTCGCTATTTAAATTTGGTATGAGTAGACTACATCAGATTCAGCCTAAAGAATGTCGGCATGTCACCCCTGCAACGCGATGACGACGAATCATATCGGTAACACTAATATCATTTGTAGCGGTTTGTAGCGGGTTGCCCTTGAAAAGGGCTATATCTCCCCATTTGCCAGGCACTCTCGCAGTCCTAGATGATTTGTGAAAAAGCAGAGTGTGAAAGTCTTTCCTGCCAGAGAAAAACTTTCACAATCCAAATCGGAGCGCTATATCAACTTTCACAGTTATCTGCTGCTAACCGATATTGTCTGCCTCAAGGGTTAGAATCTTCTTGGGCCTAAGTTAATGTCGCCAGTCTAAATCCTGTTAGGGTTAGAGGGTGTTTTAAAAGCTAGGGGTTGTGATGTTAAGTACTTAGCGATCCCCCCTAGCCCCCCTTAAAAAGGGGGGAAACAGGCTTGAAGTCCCCCTTTTAAGGGGATTTAGGGGGCTCTGTACGATTTGCTACTTGCAATAGGACCTTTAAAACATCCTCTAAGGGTAATTAATTTGTTTTTGATCCCTTTCTTCAATCTTCTGATGTCGAATTTTGTCTATTTAAAGGGTTCCCTAGCCCTTTAAGGATCGGGTTTCCGGTCTTAGCAAGAAGGGGGTATTGTAGATACCTTCATAGTAGGACCTGTAAAAGTGGGAATCCTGGCTTGATGTGAAAGGGGTAAATGTTGTGCCCAAGTGGTTATTGCCAACCCTAAGTGAAATTCTGGCGCTGCATGATCCGACATGGAGCGTGCAGTATAAGCCGGTTGGAGAAAAAACAGGGATAGATAATTTTGGCTTGCGCCATCCGGTCAGCCGCATTGCCCTGCAGCGGGTGCGGGCAGAACGGGAGTGGACAGGGGCGATCGCAGCGCTCAATACCATGCTTCAGTACGCAGCGATGACTGTTCCATCAGCCCAGGGAAATGGACGACCAGCCTACAGCGAGGGTATTGTTCTATCAGGTCCGCTGCCGGTTCTCAGCCATCTCGATTTGATGGCTAAGATTTCCACCTGGTCACTGACTGCAAATCCGCTAGACATTACTAACTGGTTGCCATTTAAGTTGTTACCAGGGGTTAATCAGCCTGCTATCAGCTCTAACAATCATTCAACGACGACGGCTTTACCCTTACTGCCAGATGATCCCCTGGCAAGTGAGCAATTTTGTCTGGTTTTGACTCCCTCGTTTAGTCTGGTGATGGTTTTGGGAGAAACCCTTCTGGACGAACCTGCCTTCATGTTTTCCTTCATGCCAGACGTAGTGCAGCAAGCCTGGGAAGCGATTCGTCCCCGCATTTTGTTGATGAGTTCAAACCAGATTGAGCGGTTGGATGATTTGCTCCATCATTTCCCGCCTGTTGCTCCGGACTACCAAACGGTGATGCAGTTCAGTCGTCTGATGTTGGAGTATCTGCCAGAACCGCTAGAGGAACTGGAAGCGGAAAGGCGAGAAGCTAAGGGCAGACGGCAAGAAACCGGGACTGATTTAGGACACCGTTTAGCCATCCGGGCTGGGGACCTGGGCTCTGGGGAAAATGCTACCGGAAAAACCTTTCAGCCAAAATGGGCGATCGATCAGGAGCCTCCGTTATCTGACGCTAAAGCGCCTGACGTAGAACTTTTAAAGGCACTGGCGCACGAAATTCGGACACCCTTGACCACCATTCGCACCCTGACGCGATCGCTGCTGAAACGGGTCGATCTCTCTCCAGATGTGCTGAAACGCCTCAAGATGATTGATCGGGAGTGCAGCGAACAAATCGATCGGTTTGGCTTAATTTTTCGGGCAGTAGAGCTGGAAACCTCCACCACTCGCCATACCGCCATGTCTTTGACCCGCACTTCTTTAGAAAACGTTTTTCAAGACAGCATTCCCCGCTGGCAACAGCAAGCGAGTCAACGCCAACTCACCCTGGATGTGGTTTTGCCGCAGAAAATGCCCACCGTCGTCAGTGACCCCACCATGTTAGAGCAGGCACTCACCAGCCTGATTGAGCGCTTTACTCGCAATCTTCCGGCGGGTAGTCATATTACGGTCGAGGCAATGCCAGCAGGGAGCCAGCTCAAATTGCAACTCCAGTCCCACTTGCAAAATAGCGATGGGCAGTCTGACCCTCAGGGCGATGTCTGCCCCCATCATGGCGGCTATCAGCCCTTGCTCAAGTCCCTGGGACAATTGCTGATGTTCCAACCCGAAACAGGCACCCTTACCCTCAATCTGGCAGTCACCAAAAATCTGTTCCAGGCATTAGGTGGCAAGCTGATCGTCAAGCAACGTCCTCAGCAGGGCGAAGTGATGACAGTATTTTTGCCCCTGGAGGTTAACGGTCCGACTGTGGTGGATGCGTAAGGGTAAGGGGAGATTACCAGCTCCCCTTTACCACCTGGGCGATCGCCATCGCCACAACCGCTCCAATCAAAGTATTCACAATATTCACGATTTCATTGGTTAGCCAGTCAAACCGGGTTTGCAGCGTAGCCCCAATCACACTTTCCAGATTAGTGGCAATGAATGCTGCTACGGCACAAACTGCAATCATCCACGGGGTAATTAAACCGACCCCCCAACCGACCAGGGCGATCGCGATCGAGGCAACTACACCAGCGAGGGTGCCCTCCAGACTGACAGCTCCCTCCGTGCCCCTGGGAACAGGTTGCAACGTAGTAATCAGGAAGGTGCGCTGACCGTATGCCTTACCGATTTCACTGGCGCAGGTATCCGCCAGCTTGGTGCTAAAGCTGGCAACGTAAGCCAATGCCAGCAGGGAGATCAGCCACTGACCTGCTGTTCCCCAATTTAAAGCCGGAACAATCAAAACGCCAACGGCACACAACGCCCCGGTTAAGGCCGAACCCCAGACATTCTCCGGTCCCCGTGCCCCCGATCGCTTCTCAGCAATGCCTTCTGCTTCCTTTTGGGCCATCCCCACGCGAGTCACCGCTGACCCCACCAAAAAATAGACCATCACCACCCCATATCCCTGCCAGCCCAATGTGCCCCAAACCAGCACCCCCAGAAACCACCCGTGCAGCAATCCCGCAGGCGTCAATAGTTTTTTAGGAGCAATGAAGGCGATCGCTGCCAAAATCGTATTTAAGGCAACGCCAATCAGCCAGGAATTGAGGGAGGGTATAGGCAGGGGGGGGTAGGAAGTAAGGTCAAGAGAAAGCATAGGTCTACATGACGCTGAAATAACACTCCTATTCTGCCACCAACCTCTACCCCTACAGGTGTTCCCCCCGCTCTTCCCCTTTCTCTCCCTTTCTCTCCCCCTC
>JBAUTA010000561.1:0-5598 GCA_049581985.1 Kovacikia sp. | reverse complement strand
GTAGGGGGTGGGGCAAGAGGGGGAGCAGCACGCAAGATTACCGATTGCCAGGTTAATAAATATGTCTCTGTGCAGGTGGCTAGAACCAGGTTTGAGAATACAAGTATTGGTATACCTCTTCCCTAGGGCGTTGTACACTGTTCGCCTCCTGGCTATCGCCGTCTCCTCTGGCAAGGTAGGGATGACTACTCTGGGCTTCCCCCCTGAAATGGATAGGTAAGGTTCATAATTGCCAGACATTCCATCTGCTAGACATTCCCTCGGACAAAAGGGAGAATAGTATTATAGAGTACGGAATTTTTATTTAACTTGTGATTCAGGTTCAAGAATGTTTAATCAATCCAGTCGTGCGATCGCGACCTTTTCCAGGCTTGAGGAAGCTGGGCAAGCGCTCGATCAATTAGTCATATCAGGCTTCCCGCTGGCCAGGGTGTTTTTAGTTGGGCAGGATCTGAGCGCCTGTGAGCAAAATGGCAAAGCGGTGCAGCTAGTTCAGATCGGCAATTCAACCCATCCAGGGACCATGTTTGGAACGGCTCTGGGGCTAACTAAAGGTATTATTTTCGGGAATATCATCGGCGGTACGACGGGGTTGCTTCTGGGACTGGGGATTCTGGCATTGCCAGGCATCGGCCAAATAGCCTTATCCAGTGCTGTCATCTTTACGCTCATGAGTGGTGGCGTTTGTACAGCCGCAGGGGGAGTGATTGGAGCCTTAGTCGGATTGGGGCTGAGTGAAAAGCTGGCCAGGGACTACAGTGAACAGATTTCTCAAGGAAATTACCTGCTCATTGTCAACAGCACGAAGCGGGAAATTGCCTGCGCTGAACGCATTCTTAGCGCCCAGAGGATTCGCAGTTGAGGGTTTGGTAAGTAGCTGGGTGCCATTCCACAACCCTTAATTTGGGGGGTAAAGGGGGTGGAACCCTTTGCCTGGGGGCAACGCCCCCCAACCCCCTCTTCCAATGAATGAGGCCGACCTACTTAGAACGATGGAAAAGGCGCATCGTTTCACGTAACACTTTTCCCTTCGAGAGGAACCGCCTATGATGGGCATGCACCGATCGCAACTGCGGTATGCCCAACCCAAAGAAAAAGGTACCGATTCAGACGGCTGCGGAACTCCTGGAAAAGTACGCCGCAGGCGAAAGGGATTTTGAAGCAGCCAATTTATGGCAAGCGGATCTCAAAGCAGCCCAACTAGCAGGCATTAATCTGAATCAGGCAGTTTTGTTTAGAGCGATTCTGAACGGAGCGGTGTTGGCGATCGCAAACCTGAGTGCCGCAGATCTCGTCCGGGCAGACTTGAGCGCAGCCAGGCTCGATCGCTCAAACTTGAGTCGGGCTAACCTATACGAAGCAACCTTAACAGGGGCCAGTCTGGTCATTACCAATCTGAGTCAGGCAAGTCTGGAAAAGGCTAATTTAAGCCAATGCGATCTGAGTCAGGCAAATTTAAACCAGGCAAATTTGAGTGCGGCAAATTTAAGCCAGGCAGATTTAAGCCAGGCCACTTTAATTAGAGCAGTTCTTACTGGAGCAAGGCTTTTCAAAGCAACCCTACGCAGCGCAACCTTGATAGAGGCTGACTTATCCCAAGCAGATTTGAGGGAAGCTTTTTTGAGTACCGCCCTCTTGGGCAGGGCAAAGCTGCTGAGTGCCAATCTTGCAGAAGCCAACTTAAGTCATGCTGATTTTCTGGAAGCCCACCTGGAGGATGCCATTCTTACCCTGGCAAATCTGGAAGGGGCAAACCTGAGTCAGGCAAAACTATTGAGAGCCAATTTGTCGGAAGCCAACCTGCTGAAAGCCAATCTGAGTCAGGCAAATTTATCCGCTTCAAGTTTGCATCAAGCCAATTTGTTAGGAGCCAATCTGCTGGAAGCCAACCTGGAAGGAGCCAATCTAACAGGCGCTGATTTATTTGGGGCAAATTTGCAGGACGTAAATTTAAGTCGGGCAAACCTGGAATCGGTGGATTTACGAGAAGCTGAGATGGTTAGAGCTAATTTGAGTGCTGCCAGACTGGTAAATGCCAATCTGTTTGGCGCTGAGTTGAAAGGAGCTAATCTCACAGGCACAGATTTGTGTGGGGCAAATCTCTATCGGGCGAAACTGTCGGGTGCAAACTTGCAAGCAGCTCTTTTTGATGACAAAACTGAATTTAGTCCCAAGTTTGATCCACTCCAAAGAGGGATGCGGCGGCATTAATGACCTTTTTAGGACTGCTACATATAGCAGTCCTAAATCAGTTGTAGTTTGAGGGGCTTTGTGAGCAAGGAAGCCACTGGAATCCTTGCTCACACTCCAAATAGGGTCGCTATATCCTCATCCCTTGAGGCGTTTAATGTCTCTAGCGTATTGCAAAATATGTTTGGGTTCCCAGGCTTCGACTTCTCCTAAGGGAATTCCAACACCGACATAGGTATCAACTTCCGCTAGCGGTTGAAAGTTTGGCTGTAAGCTGGAACCGATATAAAGGGCATTGGCAATAATGGTTGAACAGTTAAACTCGGTCAGTTCATACTTCAAGCCGCTGATCTGGACCTTTTCCCAATATTTCTGCATGGCGTCTTCATTTAAGGTGTTCAGTTCAACGATGAATGGATCAAATCCCTCCGCTTCTCGATCGGACGCATAATCTCGATAAAAAGGACTGCGTTTTACATTCATAGTCAGTTTCAAAATAACACTGCGAGCAAACCCCTTCCTCCCATGTCCAGGCCAGAGACTGATATAGGTATGGGTTCCAACCTGCATGGAAGAGTGTCCCACGTTGCCCCCCTTCGGTGGCCAGACGAAAACTTTGACAGCCATGCTAACCGACTCCTCAGCGCTGTTTGCCTGTAGTTTACTTATAGCAGTTTGCAGATCACCGGAGCCCAGGAGCGCCGAGAGCAGTGCCGCCTGCCCCCATACCCTACCCAGGTGAGAACTGCTATAAAAGACTCCATAAAGCAGTTCTGTATCAATCGTGATACCAATTTAAAAAATGAAGGTTGCAGATGGGGGTGTGGGGGCTTCGCCCCCAGCCAGGGGTTCCACCCCTGCACCCCGCCCAATATGCCCTGTTCGCTATTTAAATTGGTATGAGTTTGAGAGGCTTGTGAGCAAGGATGTCACTGGCTTCCTTGCTCACAAGCCAAATAGGATAGCTATAGGAGCCAGAATATTACAACTCCTGGCGAACTGTGAGATTTCCCTCATAAACAGTGCAGTATAGGATTTACCGGATTCCTTCTGGGATCCGATCGCATATTTTTTCTTCTCCTCAATGCAAAGCGATTCTGTTGAACCATTTCCCAACAATTGGACCTATTTAAGGGCAGAACTGGCGTGGCTCGATCGGGTTCTGGCGCTGGCTGTTGCCCGCTATCGGAAAGACACTAAGGAAATCGATCGGGTTGCCCATACCCGCGCCGATCACGTTACAAGCCATTGGTGGAAGGGATTAGTCAGCCTCGAAGGAGAAAGTTCCTACGACTCTCCCGCTGACATCCCGCGTCGGCGATCTCCCACCGTTGGCTATCAGCAGCAAATCGACGCCAAAATTCAGGCAAGCCAGAAGCAGGGAATTTCCCTTGGTCTACCAACCCTCTGTAGCCGATTACAGTTGAATGCGTTTGAGAAAAATCTGGTCCTGATGGCTCTAGCGCCAGAGGTCAATCGTCGTTACGGAAAGCTTTATGGCTATTTGCAAGACAGGGAGCAATCGGCAGGAGTTGGACTCCCTACGGTGGATCTAATTTTGCGAATTCTTTGCCGCAACGACGCTGAATGGCAAGCCGCACGGCGTTATCTGGCAACGGATTCTGCCTTAGTGCAATATCATCTACTGGAAATAGAACCGATTCAAAAAGAAGCACTTTTGACCCGCTTCATCAAGCTATCCGATCCCTTAGTCAACTATTTACTCGCTGACAAACCCCAAACGGCTGATCTGGAACTCTTACTGTCTATTTCTGATCAAATTTCTGATCAAATTTCTGATCAAATTTCTGATCAAGAGGGCACGCTCGCCCTTGCTATCACCACCGACCCCTTAGCTGCAACATTTCAACTATCCACTCCCCCCCTGCTCAATTCCTGGAATCCTTCCACGCAAGTTCCCACCGCCCCGAATCCCTGGGCAAGCCTGATCTTACCCGACCCCCTGATTGCAGCCCTCCAGCATCTCTGCGATCGCATCCAATTCGCTGCCCAAGTGGACGATACCTGGGGATTCCAGCAATTAGCCAACCCGTTGGAGCCAGCCCTCAGGGGTTCTCTGGTGCTGCTAGTCGGAGCACCCGGAACCGGCAAAACCACAGCCGCCCTGGCGATCGCCCAAGCCCTTAAAATGCCCCTGTTCCACATCGATCTGGCCTTGCTGAAACAACCCGATCATGCCCGCTTATGGCAGGAACTTATGGAACAGTCGCCCCCCCTTCTGTTAATCAAATCTGCGGAGATCTGGCTGAATCGAACCTCACCCCTGGACGATGTCGAGATTAACCAGGTTTGGAACTGGCGACGACATCATCCTGGAATTACCTTGTTTAGCACCACTCAGAAGCAACCGATTCGACCCAAATGGCGGCAACAAATGAACCCAGTTCTGGAGTTTCCCGTACCCGACGAGTCAAGCCGTCTGCGCCTGTGGCAGCAAGCTTTTCCCCCACAGGTACCCCTCGCCCCCCAGATTAATTGGGAACAACTGGCGCACCAATTCCGGTTAACGGGCGGTGAGATCCGAGCGATCGCCCGCGAAGCTGCCTTCTATGCTGCCGCAGGGTCATCCGATCGGACGTTAGGGATGGCGCATTTAGTTGAAGCCTGCCGGAGTATGAAAGGCAGCAGGCAGCGGGTAGTATCTCCATTAAATAATCTCCTATAGCGGTTTGCACCTGGGTGAAGTATAGAAATTGTGCCATTCTCAGCGAAGGCGCGATCGCGCTAAGAGTAGCAACTTCCTGGCGATTAAAGCAATGCCGCCGTCACTTCTCATGCGCTTTAACTTGTTGACGATTAGCATGATGATTTCCATCCCGGTTAGGTCTGTAGTTGCGATCGCTGCGTTGCAAGAGGGGTGATCCCAAAGCCAGGAAGCGCCATTCTGATTGAGCAGATGATAGATTTCGGAACCGTACTTGCTGTAAAGTGAGGTGGACCCAATCCTGCTGGTTCACAGAGTGGGAAAAAGCAAACGCCTCGTTCCGATGTCCAATCTGCAAGGTTTTCAATAACTGCTTCTAGTTGTGGCAACGACTCTACATACCCATACGCCCACCACATACAAGTTACTAAATTCCATTTTCCTTCCCACTGGGAGTGCTTATCTCGATAGTCGCCTTGAACAAACAAAGCATTTGGATTTGCCTGTTTTGCAGCCTTAAGCATTGCAGGTGAAATATCCAGTCCGGCTCTTTCTACATTGGAAAAGCGACTCAGAAAGTAGCCCGTGCCACAAGCAACATCTAACTATGTTGCCTCTTCGCCAATTTCATTTAAGAGTTTATTGATTGTTTCTTCTTCAAAATCAGCATTTTTTTTAGATGCTTCATTCAGAAGAAACTTTTGGTTATATTCCTGAGCATAGGCTTCATCGTAGATTTCAAG
>JBAUTA010000560.1:0-1875 GCA_049581985.1 Kovacikia sp. | reverse complement strand
CCTCTGTTCTGCCTATCTCCGGGTCTTTTGCCCTCTGCCCTCTGGTAAAATACCTGTTGACGCAAAGGATTAGAACCATGTCGCTTGATACGAATTCGCCGATACAAAGTACCACAGGTGCAGACGCCATCGATGAGGCGATCGCGTGTGGCGTTGATTTTGATGGTTCTCCCATTCCACCCGCCAAATTAGAGCTTTACACCAAAGTCATGGGATTAGAGGCAGGACGACAGCGGAGCGGAGTTTCTAATACGATGCGATCCCGCATTGTACGGATTGGAGCCAAGCATATTCCCCAGGATGAACTGAATCAATTGCTGATCGATGCTGACTTTGCTCCGTTGAAAGACAAAGAAATCGCTTTTTATTACAGCGGCAAGTAATAGATTCAGGCGATGGGAGGTCGGTGAGTGATCGCCAATTCCCTATCTCCTATTGCTGATCGCCGCTTGAGCATCCCGCTGTTCTTTAATCCTTGCTTTCACTGGCGCAGTATAAAACTTTTCTAACGTGAGAAGTTCCCAAAACCAACGAGAACGGATTAGCAGAACTGCCAATACCACCAGTCCCAGTAGGGCAGACCAGAGTTTCTGAGAGGTTGTCCACTCCATTCCCCCCAGCAAGTCAGAGTCAATCAGGATAACGTGTCCTGCCGCCAAAACTAGAGCGGGAACGGTCAGTAAATGAATGATGCGCCAATACTTGCCCAACCGTTGCATCATTCCGTCAAAGCTGGTGAGGGCGGCGGGTATCATCAAAAGCAACGCAGCGATGCCCATCCAGATGGAACCCTGATAGGTAGGCAGCATGAAGGACAATGCCTCGAAGTTCCACTCAAAGTTGTGGTCGAGCATGAACAAAGTATGAGCAGTGGAGAGGAGGCATGCGCCGACTCCCAAAGCGCGTCGATATTGGAGGGGCTGGGCCCAAATGTGGCTGATGGGACGGGCGATCAGTGCCAAAATCAGGAAAACCAGCGCTGCATATCCGGTGTGGTCCACCATATTATCGGTTCGCAGCAGGGTGAGTATCCCGATCGCCAGGGTCACCCAACCGCCTAACCGAAACAGTTGACTGCGGCGATCGGCACTCAGTAAGGAACTAAAGGTTCCGATTCCCAGCATGGCAGGCACGGTTCCCAACCCAAACGCCAACATGGTGGCGGTTCCCTGCCACAGATTTCCGGTTTCAGCCGCTTTAATCTGAGCTGCGTAGAGAAACCCGCAGGGAATTAACCCCCAGGTCATGCCCAGTAAAAAAGGAGTCCACCCGTGGGATCGCAAGGAGAGCTTTGTCATCGCTGAGCCTAATCGCTGGTGCAGCTTCCCTTGCAGCAGTGGGTGCAAAAAGGGGATGCGGGGCAACCATGCCGGAGCAATTTGAGCCAGTCCAAACCAGATGAGTAACGTGCCAGTGGCGATCGCCAAGCCGCGGCGCAAATCACTATCAACCCCAGCAAACTGACCCCCTGCGACCAAAACGGAACCGATCGCGCCAATCCCGGCACCTACCAGGGCATAGCTAGTCATTCGCCCTAGATTGAGCAACCCATGGAAATACAGTTGCCGTTTCCAATCTGGCTGAGGAGTGGATTGATCTGGCATAGAAAAGGCAACGGTCAACGGTCCACACATGCCAACGCAATGACCAAAACTTCCCAGGAACCCCAGTGCCATGACTAGCAAAATGTCTAACATAAGATTCGACCGGCTTTCTGCACCTTGTTTGGATTGACTGGTAAGCAGGGGGGACTCATTAAATAGAAGACCCCTGTAGGTTTAAGTTGGGATACGAAACCTGACATTTGGATCGGTTACGCTATCGCCAACCGATCCAACTAATTGATTCTATCCACTAGCGCTCTTTAATATATAG
>JBAUTA010000559.1:0-1719 GCA_049581985.1 Kovacikia sp. | reverse complement strand
TTTTTGACCATGCTGGGGGGATTACGGTTAACCTCAACCTCTCCTGCTTCCAGGTTGATACCACCGATTGATACCACCGACCTGGTTAGCCATTTATGCCGTTTGGGGCAGGCGATCGATTTCCCGTAGGCGACCCAGTTCCTTTGCCTCTGCGGCTTGAATAAATTCTTTAAATTGCTCAACCAGTTTAGGATTGCGCCAACCTTTGGCCGCTTCCTCATCAAAAATTTTTAGGGCATCTTCAGTGGTGAATGCCTTCTTATAAGGGCGTTCACTCGTTAGCGCATCATAAATATCAATCATCTGAAAAATCTGAGCCAGGTAGGGAATCTGATCTCCGACCAAACCATCAGGGTAACCACTTCCATCCCATCGCTCGTGGTGGTGGCGGATAATCGGCACAACACCCCGCATTGTCCGTAGCGGTTGACAAATCTTTTGCCCAATCAGAACGTGTTGCTGCATGGTTACCCACTCATCGGGAGTGAATTTTCCAGGTTTCAGCAGAACCGCATCGGGAATGCCCACTTTGCCAATATCGTGTAGATATCCCCCCCACATCAAATCGCGGATTTCAGTGCGGGATAGTCCCAAAAACTCACCAAATGCCTTGCCCCACGAGACCAGACGTTCGCAATGGTCGCCCGTATTAGGGTCACGGCTCTCGACTGTCCGTGCAATTGAAAAGAGAACCTGTTCGGCGTGATCCAGGTCTTCATTTAAACGTTTTTGACGAATCAAAGACTTAACTCTTGCTGAGAGTTCAAGCTGATCAAAGGGTTTTGTTAAGAAGTCGTCTCCCCCAGCTTCAATGCCCCTAAGACGGGCGCGGCGATCGTCCAGGGCAGTTACAAAAACAACAGGAGTAAGGCGGGTTTGCTCATCCTGCTTAAGGTGACGGCATACTTCAAAGCCATCCATTCCGGGCATCATCACATCCAACAAGATCAAATCAGGATTCCCTAAAATGACCGTTTCTAAAGCTGCCGGGCCATTATCTGCTTCCAGGACATCGTAGCCCTCAACAGATAGTAAGGCAACCGCTGTCATCCGACTTGACGGATGGTCATCAACAACAAGGACTCTGGGGCGATCTGGATCAAGGCGATTCACTAGAAAAGATCTCACGCTAAAGAGTATAGAAGTATCTGAGAGGAGACAGGCATGTGAAAGCCATCTCAACTTCCTGATACGGTAGATCCAGTATGGGCAATAGTCTTACAGGAGAAATCAGGCTTTCTACGGAGATTAGCGCCCCCATAAAAGAGCAAACTCCATTGAGAAAAGCGTGAAATCCTCAACGGCATTCACATAACGTAAACCTCAAGAAATGAGAGCCCTAATAGCCGACAGGGGGAGTCATCCCCTTCCCAAAAATTTGCGTAGGGAAGTTCCCCTTCAATTTCGGGTAAGGGCGCTGGGCGTAATTAAATCAAAGATGATTTTGGGGCACAAGGAGCAACCTTTTAAGAGGATGTTTTAGAAGTCCTATTGCGAGTAGCAAATCGTACAGATCCTCCTAAATCCCCCTGGAAAAGGGGGACTTCAAGCCTGTTTCCCCCCTTTTTAAGCTACTGTGTACACACATCTCGACTCGGATACTAAAACTCTGCAAGATCCCCCTTAATCCCCCTTAAAAAGGGGGACTTCCGATCCGGTTCCCTCCTTTTTAAGGAGGGTTAGGGAGGATCAAGCCCAGCGTTGGCTAGATTCAGATAA
>JBAUTA010000558.1:0-2105 GCA_049581985.1 Kovacikia sp. | reverse complement strand
TATTACCGTCAGGCAAACTCCATCTACCGCCACACTATCCCCCAGGGTCAGATCCGGCAGAATCAATCCGGCTGCGCTTGGGGAGCAGGTAATTTGGAGTCTATCACTGGCAAGGGGGTGAATCGTCCCCAATCCCTGAATTAAACCTGTAAACACAACTTTTTCTAAATTTTCTAAAGGGATAAAATAATAGCATTTCTTTTCTAAGGATTGCGAATTGAATAACACCGACCATTCCCATCGTCAGGGCTTAGCAGCGGGCGAACCCTCTGGCGATGGCAGTCACCCCTGCTGCCTGCTATCGCGGTTTGCACCTGGGTGAAGTACAGAAATGTGAGGTACAGTGAGGGTGTTTCGCGCCCCACTATACCTCACACCCTTGAAAAGGGCTATAAGCCCCTACAAGGGGTCGGTTTATTTTGTTCTCATCCCTAAGCAGGTAGGTGTTGTTATCCTGGCTGCGGACTTCTGATTTTTATTTTGTAGTCAAAACTTAAAAGACTTCACCTCCCCCAGTTTCTACCGTATCCAATTTAGAAGCGAATCATTTAGGATTAGGGCATAATTCAGGGCATACTTAAGTCATATACCCCCCCTATGCTTACACGGCTGGCTCACTTGGGTCTTGATCGCGTTTTTCGACGTTCCGGTACATTCCTGATTCAGGATATGCATACCAGTCAATTACTTCCCGGTTTTCTGGTTAGAAGGGTGAAGTTGGCTGGTATACCCGAACAAAGAGTACATCGGTTTATGCCTGCGTTGCCTCCAGTCCGAGTCCTTTTCCCTACCTTAGTTTCCCCATGCTTCAGGTGTTCTAGAGGCTAAGACGATGATTGAAATGAAAGTCGCTGGAATTGCATTGGATGCAGCAACACGTAGCCCGATTGTACTGCTAAGAGATTCCACTGAGCGGCGCGCGTTACCCATTTATATCGGGCAAGATCAGGCGAAGGCGATTATTAATGCCCTGGAGAATCAAACTCCTCCCCGTCCGCTCACCCATGATCTGCTGGTGAATATGATGGAAGAGTGGGATATGACCCTGGAACGGGTCGTAATCCATTCCCTCCAGGACAATACGTTTTATGCCCTGCTAACCGTTTCTCAGGGTGAAGTCAAAAAAGAAATTGATGCCCGACCCAGTGACGCGATCGCCATTGCCCTACGAACCAACGCCCCCATTTGGGTGATGGAAGAAGTCATTGCTGATGCCTCCATTCCGGTCGATCGGGATGCTGACGAAGCTGAGCGCAGAGCTTTCCGGGATTTCATCTCTAACCTCCGACCCGAAGATTTTATCCAGCGGGGAAAATCCAGTAGTGGGGAAACCCAGCAGTAACCAGGGCAGGGGAGAATCGGTGTCTATGCGCTACCGCCGTTTCGGCAAAACCAATCTCCACCTCTCGGTTTTTTCTCTGGGAACCATGCGCTGCCTAGCTTCCGAAGCTGGGATGCATGAGACAGTGCAGCAGGCCGTTTCCCTGGGCATTAATCATCTGGAAACTGCCAGGGGTTACGGCAAAAGTGAACAGTATTTAGGCTCAGTGCTGCGATCGGGGCTGACGATGCCTCGCTCCCAGCTTTATGTCACCACAAAAATTCCTCCCACCCCAGATGCCCCATCCATGGCGCGGGCGATCGATGCCTCGCTGGAGCGCTTGCACCTCGACTATCTGGATGGATTGGCAATTCATGGCTTAAATACCTGGGAACATCTGGCTTGGGTGACGTCAGATCAGGGGTGTATGAAAGCTGTGCAGCAGGCCGTTGACGACGGGCGGGTGAGGCATGTGGGGTTTTCGACTCACGGGTTTCTAGAAGTTATTCTGGCTGCGATCGACACCAACCTGTTTGAATTTGTAAACCTGCACTATTCCTATTTCTTCCAACGCAATGCTCCGGCTGTCGTGGGTGCGACTCAGAAAGATATGGGGATTTTCATCATTTCTCCGGCTGACAAGGGGGGGTTGCTTTATACTCCCCCTGCTACCCTGGAGCAACTATGCGAACCCTTTTCCCCGCTGGAATTTAACTACCGCTTTCTCCTCAGTGATTTAAGAATTACTACCCTGAGTGTAGGCCCCGCCAATCCTGAGGAATTA
>JBAUTA010000557.1:0-10019 GCA_049581985.1 Kovacikia sp. | reverse complement strand
CTTGTCACTCGCAACGGCAGCAAGAAATCTTACGTCGAGGCAAATCTGCGGGGCGCAAATCTGAATGGAGTGGATCTGAAAGAAGCCAATCTGAAATGGGCGGACCTGAGCGAAGCCATCTTACGTCATGCTGATTTACGCGGAGCAGATCTGACTGAAACTCTTGTCCTTGGCACTGACTTCACCGGAGCCTCTCTCACCGGAGCTTGCCTGGAAGGTTGGAACATCGACGATACAACCAACCTGGAAAATGTTGATTGCCAATTTGTCTATCTCAAACGAAATCAGCAAGAACGCCGTCCCAGTAGTGGTGACTTTGCCCCTGGAGAATTTACTAAGCTGTTTCAAGAAGTCCTCAGTACCGTTGATTTAATTTTTCGCAATGGGGTGGATTGGAAAGCGTTTGTTGCCGCCTTCAAGCAGGTACAGGTGGAGAATGAAAATACCCCGCTGGAAATTCAAAGCATTGAGAATAAAGGAGATGGTGTGGTGGTGGTGCGGGTCAGCGTCCCCCCTGAGACGAATAAGGAAAAGATCCATAGTGAGTTTAACCAGCAGTATGACCTTGCCCTGAAAGCTTTGGAAGCAAAGTATCGGGCAGAGCTGCAAGCCAAAGAAGGCGAGATTGCCATTTATCGAGAACAAAGTGGCAACATGTGGGGAGTGATTAACTCGCTGGCAAACCGACCGATTAATGTCCAGGCGATCTCAGAGGCAAAAGCAATGAACGACAGCACTGATTCCAGTCGCAAAATTGAAATTGGCAACATTGGCGGCGACTTTCACGCCAGTGGACAGGCACTCAACCTGGGTGATATCAGCGGCACAGTCACCAACACGATCAACCAGTTACCCGATGCCGCTGAACCAGGTCAGCCAAATTTGAAACAGCTTTTGATGGAATTGCAGGCGGCGATCGCCACCGATACCGATCTCCCTGACACAGACAAAGCTGATTTGCTGGAACAGGTACAAAATCTGGCGGAGGCAAAGCAAACCGAGGAACCCGCAAAGAAAGAAGGACTGGTGCGAAAAGCAAAGAAGATGTTTGACGCAACCCTCAGCAACCTCCCAGAAACCGCCAAAATCGCTGAAGCCTGTAGTAAACTGCTGCCGTTGATTTTGAAAGTCTTAGGGTTCGCAGTCTGAAGGTAGTTTGTTAGAAGCAACTATTCAACATCTGAAGTAATGCGTTGGCAGATATCATTGCTGTAATCCGGAATCAGCAAGGAGCAGGAATATCCTCGGTTGATGGTGAACTTGTCATTGTTCTATTAGCCTCTGGAGGAATAGTATTAGATCAGCAACCTGTCATGCTGCGGTCTGCTATCGCCATTTTTGCAAATTTACCGCCAGGTAAATATACAGTGCTTGCAAGGCATCCCTCCCTCAGTCCAACAGAAGCCCGCCAGGATGTTCTGTTACAGAACAACGTAATGCTTGGGGTAAAATTCATTTATTCTGAGCTTGAAAGACAGCTGATCAAAGTCGAAGTTCAAGAGGAACGCCTGGATGTCTGAACCTAAACGATATGCAGTTAATCCTGAGTCCCTGCAAGGATGTCGATTGAGGGTACTGTTCCACTTCAAAGAGCTACAGCGGGAGCAAAATCCGTTCTTGCGTGCCAATATTGCTGAATATTTAGCGGAGGCGGCTTCTGATCTAGCTCGTTTGGAGGCTAAGGAAGCCAACAAAACAGCTCCCTAATTCTTGCTTGTCATCAAACCTGATTAGCAGCAACGTTTTCATCAGGTGCTGTAGCTGATTGATAGCCTTCCAATTTTTTATTTTCCTGGTTGGGATGGAAATAGTCGTAGATTTGTTGTGCCAGTCGAGGACCAATCCCTGGTACTTCTGCAATTTGGGCAGGGGTGGCTTCGCGCACGTAGTCGATCGATCTGAAAGTTGCCAATAACTGCTTCTGGCGATGCTGTCCCAAACCGGGAATTTCATCCAGACGCGATCGCCGCATCCGATCGCTGCGCTGTTGCCGATGGAACGTCACGGCAAAACGGTGCGCTTCGTCCCGCAGCCGCCGCAGGAGTTGAACCCCCGGCTGTTCTGCATCGGAGCAAAGGGGCAGAGATTCCCCTGGTAAAAAGATTTCTTCCCGCTGCTTGGCCAGGCTAACCACCCGCACATCCTCCAGCAGGTTCATCTCTCGCAGCACCTTCACCACCGCCGAAAGCTGACCCTTACCGCCATCGATCATGACCAGGTCAGGAAAATCCGATGTGGCAGTCACATAGCGGTCTAACACAGAACTCTCCTGATCCCGCAGTTGCTCACCCCGCTCTTTCATCGCCGCATACTTACGGAAGCGACGGCTGATCACCTCCGCCATGCTGGCAAAGTCATCCGAGTGGCCAGAGGTAACGGTGGGATTCTTGATCTTGTAATGGCGGTAGTGCTGTTTTGCAGGGATTCCATCCACAAACACCACCTGGGACGCCACCGCATCTGACCCCTGAACATGGGAAATGTCGTAGCCTTCGATCCGGTGGGGCAGGTCGGGTAAATCGAGCAATTCTGCCAGGTCTTGCATTGCCTGGTTATTGCGATCGGCAAACCGCTGATTGCGCGCCAGTTCATACTCTGCATTGCGCTCCACCATCTCGATTAAATCGGCTTTGACCTGCCGCTGCGGAGCCACGATCGTCACCTTCCGCCCTTTTGCCTGACTCAGAAACTCCGCCAGAATCTCAGCTTCTGGTAACTCATGTTGCACCAGAATTTCGATCGGAATTTCCACCGCATCAACCATCTGGTAGTGTTCCTCCAGCACCCGTTGCAGAATCGCTCCCACTTCTCCCGATTGGGCATCGGCAACAAACCCCAACCGTCCAACCAGGCGACCAGCCCGAATCTGAAACAGTTGCACACAGGCATAGTGTTCATCCGCAGCCAGGGCGATCGCATCCCGCGACACCGTATCGTCTGATAGGGATACCTTTTGATCAGCTGCGATCGTTTTAATTCCGGCAATTTGATCCCGAATTCGTGCCGCCGCTTCAAAGTTGAGCGCCGCCGCCGCCTGCTCCATCTGCTGGGTCAGGATATCTTCCAGTTCCTTCGTGCGTCCCTGAAACACCATCGCCACCTTTTGTACGGTTTTGTGATAGTCCTCAGAGGTAATTAACGCCTGACAAACGCCCGGGCAACGCCCAATGTCATAATTCAGGCAGGGACGGTCTTTGAATAGGGGCTGGGGACGCTGCCGTAAGGGAAAGGTTCGCTTGACCAGATGCAGGGTACGTCGCAATAAACCCACATCGACATAGGGACCGTAGAACCGATCCTTCCCCTTACCCAATTGTCGCTTCCGGGTAATGAAGATGCGGGGATAGGGCTCAGACCAGGTAATGCAGAGCCAGGGATATTTTTTGTCATCCTTTAGCAGCACATTGAAATGGGGCTGGTGCTGCTTGACCAGATTCGCTTCCAGGGCCAGCGCTTCAGCTTCGGTATCGGTGACGATGAATTCAATCTCCGCCACCAGCTTCACCATTAAGGCAATGCGAGGGCTGTGGTAATGGTTATCTCGAAAGTAGGAGCGGACCCGCGATCGCAACTTCTTTGACTTACCAATGTAGAGAATTTGATCAGTCGCATCCCGCATGTAATAAACACCCGGCTCAGGCGGAATCTCCTTGAGGCGGCTTTCTAAACGTTCCAGATCCTGAACCAGCGGCAATATTTTGGCAGATGTCACAAAAAGTAAAATATCTAGGCTTCATATCAATTTTAAACGAATCTACAGACACTTCAACTGAAAGCAGACCCAGTTTTATCCGTAAGTAGTAGGATATTGGTGTATCTAATTGCACATTGTACACGCAGGCACCCCATGAACCTTGACGCACTAGAATCCCAAGCTCGTGATACTGTAGAAAGAGCTTTAACCCAACTCCAAACAGCGACCTTGCTCGTCTCAGAAATGGAATCGCGGATTGCCCAGGCAGGGCAATCCGTTCAGGAACTCAGCCAACTAATTGAAACCTTTGTTGCTGAACAGAGAACCCAACAAAACTCAGAGGAATAGCCCATCAGCTTTTGATAAAAGATCGCAGGGTGCAAGGCACAAACGATCGGTTACATAAAAGCTATTCGGTTTTCCATAAAAGATCACAGGGTGCAAAATACCAACGGTCGATTACATAAAGGTTATTCTGCTTATTAAGCGCTCTTAAACTAAACAATTAAAAACTAAACAATTGAAAACTAAACAATTAAAGAACTTAATTCTTCAGCAATTGTGTCGATTAGTTCAGGAAGCTTGACGGGTTTAACCAGATAACGACGAGCACCCAAGCTTAACGCCCGCTGTTTATCAGCTTGAAATGCAAAGGCGGAAACAACAATTACAGGAATTCTTGACCAATCGGGAGTTTGCTGAATTTGTTGCAATAGGGTATAGCCATCAATATCCGGCAGTTTTAAGTCCATTAGGATAAGGCGAGGTCGAAACTGAATCATCGTATCGGCAAAGGATTCACCCTTGGCGATGCTGAAAACGTCATAGCCGCAATACCGCAGGTAATCGGTCATCAGTTGGCGATTAACGTCATTATCTTCAACTAAAAGAATGCGGGCAACTAATTCTGAATCAGATTGCAACGTGGTAGCCATTTCCTATCGTTTCCTCGTTACCGTCGAAATAACCTGACCCTAACTACCACCCGATTTATTTAATTTGCCCATCAATCAGCTTGAAATTACTTTAACGCGATTAAGCAGTCCTGAAAAGGGATGCAGAAACAACCTCCTTGCTCTACTTCTCTAAAAAGCAGTCCAGTCGAACCTGCCGCCCTTTTATCAAAAACTTCTTTCTAATCTCCTAAGTATCTGGGCGGAATTAAATCAAAGATGCTTTCAGGCGATAGGGGTTCCCCCCCCTCACCCTTGCTAGTAATTGCTAATACTAGCAAGGGCAGGATAATGGTAGGGGAGAGGGGGGTGGAAAGCATTCACCATTATATCCTCTCACCATTACCCTAATTATTCTCCACTCTTTTACAAATAGAATTACTTGATTATTAATTAGAATTAATTTATGGCTACCTGGCTACGTCCCTGGTTCCAGGTTTCGCTCAGTGCGCAGTCCTGGTACAAGAAGTTTTCTTATCAGAATTTCCTGCTTTTGTCCTCTGCCGTTTGGCTTCCTGAATCAATCCCTTGGGTTGAGCAAAGCGTAAGGTGAAATGATCTTCAAAAAATGAGCAAAATCAATGTTTCAGCTTAATCTTTTGGAGTCATACTGAATCAACCTTGCAACCTCCATTCTGTAGGGACGTTTATGTGCGTCCTTGCAGAATGGATTTCTTGTGCCAAAAAATCTGAAATACCGCGAACACTACCCTGTTTTTGTGAAGCTGGAGAGCAAGGGAAATTTCACCCAATCCTTCGGGATATGCTTGTGAAGGGTGTGTATACCTTTTTAGAGAGAATCTGAGTTGGAAAGTAGCTGGGCGTCATTAAACTGAAGAGGCTAGTAGAAGTTTCCCCGTTCCCTGACACTGAAGCCCCCTCCGCCCCCAGGTCATCGTTAGTCTAATTGCACTTGGCTACTTACAGCGGTTTACGAAATGGCTAGCCCCATTTGTAAAACCAAAACCCTTCCCTGGCTGAGGGTTGAGTAGGATGGGCAGCGCCCACCCTACCGCGGCTGTATGGGGAAAGGCGACTCACCGTTACGATTGATTCAGGTGCATCACTAAGCTGACGCGGACATCTACATTTGCCAGAATGGTCTGGTTATGAAAACTTGAAAGCCTCTGTCAAAGTCAAATCCTGCCTCCAAATGTTTGCCATCTGGCCTAGCCTGACGCGGTTGCCAAAAGTCATTTTGGTGCCGCTAGCGATCGGCGTCACGAGTTTGGCTGTCACAGGGGGCGTGTTGGGGCTGCGCCAAATGGGTTGGTTGCAGCCACTGGAACTGGCTGCCTACGACCAAATGATGCGCTTACGAACGGATGCACTACCTGACCCCCGCTTACTGATCGTCGCCATTACTGAAGCAGACATTAAGGCACAGAAACGCTGGCCCCTATCAGATCGGACAGTGACGATCGCCCTCCAAAGGTTGCAACAGTATCAGCCCCGGGTCATTGGGTTAGATATTTATCGGGATTTGCCCCAAGAACCGGGGAATCGGCAACTAACGAAACAGCTTCAGCAACCCAATGTTCAGGTGATTACAAAGATTCATGATGAAGAGGATCTGGGCGTTGCCCCACCGCCTGGGGTTCCAGAGAATCGGATTGGGTTTAATGACATTCCCCTGGATTCGGATGGGGTGATCCGGCGCGGGTTGCTATTTGCCGATACGGATACGGCGACCCTCTATTCGTTTTCCTTGCGATTGGCGATCGCCTACCTCCAGAAGCAGGGTATCTCTCCCCAAGCAGGATTGCTCAATCCCAATAATTTGCGGCTCGGCAGGGCAGAGTTAGTCCCGCTGGAGTCGGATTCTGGCTCCTATCAAACCATTGATTCTGCTGGCTATCAGATATTGCTGAACTATCGCGCTCGCCGGAATCTGGCCCATCAGGTCAGCCTGACTCAGGTCTTAAATGGTGAAGTAGACCCAACCTGGATTAGAAACAAGATTGTCCTGATCGGTGCAACTGCCCGCAGTGCGAAGGATGTTTTCCTGACCCCCTACAGTGCCGGGGAAGCGCAACGGGACTGGTCGATGCCAGGAGTTGTTATTCATGCCCAACTTGTCAGTCAAATTTTGGGCGCTGCCCTGGATCAGCAGCCCTTATTCTGGTTTTGGTCCGATTGGATAGAGGTGGTGTGGATTGCAGGCTGGGTCATTCTGGGGGGAATCATTGCCTGGTTTGTGCGGCATCCAATCGCGTTGGCGGGATTGACGATTGCTGTGATGAGTTTGCTGTTAGGCGGTTGCTATAGCTTGTTTCTCCACCATGGCTGGGTGCCCATTGCGGCTCCAGGACTGGGGCTGCTTGTGACTGCAACGGCTGTCGTTTCTTACCGGGCACAGCGGGCGCAACGACAGCAAGTCATGATGATGAAGCTACTTGGGCAAAATACTTCACCAGAAATTGCGACGGCGCTCTGGCGGAGCCGCGATCGCCTGCTCAAATCTGGCAAACTACCGGGCACCCGTCTGGTTGCCACCATGATGTTCACCGACATCAAAAACTTCAGCACGGTGTCAGAACAAATGCCCCCAGAGGATTTGCTGGACTGGCTAAACGAATACTTGAGTGCGATTACTCACGAAGTCATTTTAAAGCAGGGCATCATCAATAAATTTACCGGGGACGGAATGCTGGCGGTCTTTGGAGTGCCAATTAACCGGATCACGCCGATTGAAGTCTCCCAGGATGCCCAACTGGCGGTGGAATGCGCCCTGGCAATGGGCAACAGATTGCAGCAATTAAATCAAGATTGGCAGCAACGGGGACTGCCCACGGCTGCGATGCGAGTTGGTATCTTCACCGGACCGATCGTGGCAGGTAGCCTGGGAGGTAAGGATCGGTTGGAATACGGCGTGATTGGGGATAGCGTTAATATCGCTGCCCGCCTGGAGAGTTACGAAAAAAATCGCCAGAGTAGCCCTTGCCGGATCTTGATTGCGAAGGACACCCTGGTTCACTTAAAGGAGCGGTTTGAGGTGGAGCATTGGGGACTGCTATCCCTCAAGGGCAAACAGCACCTGGTGGATGTTTATCAGGTATTGGGGTTTGCTGGGAACGGTGCCCCTGCGATCGACGGGGGAAATGGAGATCAGCACAAGTGATTGGATGGGAACATTCAAGCCCTAGAAGCGATCGAATAATTGCGGACTTCCCTACTTCTAACTTGAATCTATAAGTAGGTAGCTCTAATTAATTGTAAGAAGGGGGAGTGGGGGCTGCGCCCCCAGGCAGGGGGTTCCACCCCCTCCACCCCCAAACTTATCTTTTATTTAATTGCGCCCAGCTACTTAGCAGGTGGTCGGTGTCAGGTATCAGGGGGCAAACTTTCTTCCCTGCACCCTCCCCTGCTTACCCCCATCTCACTACTGATTATCCTCCCTCAATCCTATGACTCGTTCTGCTACTATGTTTCAAATCAAATTTGTGACTGCCTCGCTGCTCAGTCTGGTAATTGCTAGCGCGCCCCTGCTGGCGATGGCACAAAGCTACAATCCACCCAAACGGGGGTTACCAGGACGGCGAGAAGGAGCCGGAACACGGGGAACCTGTATGCAAGGACAAAAGACCTTGATGCCGTTGACGCCGATGGATGGATTTAGCGCCACCGCGTCGGACACCCCCACCTTTCTGTGGTACGTTCCTCCAACGATCGCCCGCAACGCCGAGTTTTTATTGCTGGATGGCAAAGATGAACGGCTCTACAAGGCAAAGTTGACTCTAACAGGCGAGGGCGGAATCGTTGGTTTTACCCTGCCAGCATCGGTGACATCCTCTGTGCTAAAACCCGATCAGGATTATTACTGGCAATTTACCATTATCTGCGATGCCAACCAACCCTCCAAAAATCCTTTTGTAGAAGGTGTTGTGCAGCGCATCAAGCCCAATCCCAGCCTCACCGCTCAACTGCAAAATGCGTCTCCACAGGAACAGGTAAATCTCTACGCCTCAGCAGGCATCTGGCAGGATGCGATCGCAGCCCTGGCACAACAACGGTGCTCCTATCCCCAAAATCTGTCATTTGCCACAAGTTGGACCAAGCTGCTGGAATCTGTCCAGCTCAAGGAGTTCGCTTTAGAGCCTTTAACCCAAACCTGTTCGGTCCTGACTTCCAAGCAAGAACCCTTTCCAAGGGCTATGAAACGCTAGAATATCGTTGCCTATTTGTAATTGCGTGTTATAGCTATCGCCAGTTTGATTAGGACCGAGGATTAAAGGGGGAGTGGGGCATTGCCCCCAGCCAACTTTCGACCTGAGCGCTCAAGCCGAAGGGGGTTTCACCTCTGCACCCCGTCTTAATTAATAGGGCTACGGCTGTACTAAACGACTGACTCTCAATCGGAGTCAGAGTAATTGAGCGATCTCCCCCAACTATGACCCCCCTCCCCTTCTATATCTTTGATGTTTTTGCTGAAAAAAAGTACGCAGGCAACCAGCTCGCCGTATTTACTGGAGCAGGCGATCTCTCAACAGAACAGATGCAGCAGATTGCCAAAGAAACGAATTACTCAGAGACGACCTTTATTTTGTCGCCTCAGCAGCGAAATGGCGGATACGATGTGCGGATTTTCACCCCAGCGAAGGAATTGCCTTTTGCCGGACACCCCACCCTGGGAACGGCGTTTATTTTGCAGCAGGACGTGATTGGGAAGGCCGTCGAGCGCGTCATTTTGAATCTAAAAGTAGGCCAAATTCCCGTCACCCTCTCCTATCAAGACCAGTCTCCTGATCTGTTGTGGATGCACCAGAATCCACCTGAATTTGGGGAAGTGCTGGCGGCGACCACGATCGCCCCTCTTCTCGGGCTGAATTCTGACGACATTGATGCTCGTTTTCCCATTCAAGCGGTTTCTACGGGCGTCCCTTTCCTGATCGTGCCGCTCAAAACCCTGGCAGCTTTGCAGCGGATCAAGGTAAACGTAGAGTCCCTGCTTGCCCTGGTCGAAACGCTTGAAGCAAAAGAGATCTTTGTTTTCTGTCCAGAAACGCGTCATCCCGCCAATCAGTTTAGTGCCCGCATGTTCGCCCACTCCCTGGGCATTCCCGAAGATCCGGCAACAGGCAGCGCAAACGGTTGTTTTGCAGGGTATTTATTGCAACACAGGTATTTAGGGGATGCCCCCGTTGAGGTGCGCGTCGAACAGGGTTACGAGATGGGTAGACCGTCTTTACTGCTACTAAAGGCGCAAAAAGTTGAAGAAAAAATTAATATTTTGGTGGGTGGTAGGGTGATCAAAGTGGCCCGTGGGGAGTTTGTTTAAAGCATCAAAGAATCATTACAGAAGATTGATTTTTCTATAGAAAAGAAATTGCTCTTTTGATTGCCTCTGGCTTTCGTGTAAGACAGTTATAGGA
>JBAUTA010000556.1:0-4950 GCA_049581985.1 Kovacikia sp. | reverse complement strand
TGGGGGATTACCTGTATCAACATCATGAGCAGCCCAGGAGCTGGGAAAACTGCACTGTTAGAGAAAACCCTTGCAGCCCTGAGTAGCAGACTGAAGATTGTGGTGATTGAGGGCGATATGACCACTGAGTTGGATGCCGATCGCCTGCGCCAGTATGGGGTTCCCGTGATTGCTATTAACACCGGACGCTCCTGCCATCTGGATTCAAAAATGGTGGCTGGTGGCATTCATCGCCTGGAGCAGGAGTACGACCCTGCTGATTTTGATCTGGTGCTGGTGGAAAATGTCGGCAATCTCGTATGTCCAGCGGAATTTGAAGTGGGGGAACATGCCAAAGTGGCGCTGCTGAGTGTCACCGAGGGCGAAGACAAACCACTCAAGTACCCCATTATGTTCCGTGAAGCCGACTGTCTGTTGATTACCAAAACCGATCTGGCTCCCTATGTCGATATCGATTTGGGTCAGATTGAGGCAAACATCCGCCAAATCAACCCAAAGGTCACAATTATTCCGGTTTCTGCCAAAACGGGTCAAGGTTTAGACCTCTGGTTTGCCTGGGTACAAGCCGCAGTGGGAGCATCTCAGGCTCTTTCCCCTCAGAAACTATGTATCTGAACTGACAGATTTATACCGCCACAATCGAGTAGCCCTTATCCATAAGGTTCTCAAACAGCCTGATCGAAACTGACATTGTTTGGCCCATCCCCTTCTTGCAGAGCAGAACGTCATGAAGATGCGATCGCCCTTAGCCTATCTTTTCCTGTGTCTCGTTATGTTGTCGCTTGCCGCCAGCTGTACAAATCCGGCAACCTACATCCAAACGACCACCGAAACCCAAGCAGTTTCTGCCGCGACAACCGCTGGTGCGGTCAATTTGGGCTTCAGCGCCTGGCCCGGTTGGTTTCCCTGGCAGGTTGCCCAGGACCAAGGAATTTTTAAGCAGATGAATGCCCCCGTTGACCTGAAGTGGTTTGATGGCTATCTGGAGTCAATCAGCACCCTCACCGCAGGGCAAATCGACGCCAACAGTCAGACTCTAGGAGATACGGTGAGTTCGGTTGCGGGTGGGGCTGATCAGGTGGTGGTGCTGGTGAATGACAACTCTACCGGCAACGATAAGATCGTCGTCCGGGATGGCATCACCACGATCGCAGATTTGAAAGGGAAAAAAGTTGCTGCGGAAGAGGGAACCGTTGATCACTTCCTGCTACTCCTGGGTCTCCAGAAAGCAGGCTTGTCCCCCCAGGATATTCAGTTTGTTCCCCTAGAAACCGGTAAAGCTGCCGCTGCCTTTGTCGCTGGACAGGTGGATGCGGCAGCCGTCTTTGCGCCTTTCACCACGCAAGCGTTAAAACGTCCAAAGAGTAAAGAACTATTCAGCTCAAAGGATTTTCCGGGAGCTATTTCCGACCATTTGGTGGTATCAGGTACGTTCCTCAAGGAACACCCGGAGCAAGTCCAGTCCCTGATTAATTCCTGGTTCGCCACCCTGGAATACCTGAAAGCAAATCAGGCTAAAGCCTATGAAATTATGGCAAAACGGGCGGGAGTCTCCCTCGATGAATACAAAGACTATGCCGATGGCACCCGTCTTTTTTCCCTGGAGGAAAACCTGAAAGCCTTCCAGCCTGGCAAGGATATGACCTCCCTGCTTTTTGCCGCCGAAGAAATGAGTAAATTTCTAATCGATGTGGGTTTGGCAAAAACCAAGCCCAACACGACGCTCCTGTTCGACGATCGCTTCGTCAAAGCCTACGCCCAGCAAAAAGCCAAAGCGGCTTAGAAACGATGAGTGTTGAAGGATGGAGATGGATTTTGAAACTCAACAGATCAATTGCACCCAGCTACTGACTGGCTTAATTCACCCCCAAAACCCATCGTTCATTATGCAAAACTCAAAACCCAAACCTCTCCCCCAAAGCTATGACCCAAAGCAGCACTCCCCAGTCAATTCAGTCTTACATCAAGCCAAAGACGATGAGTCCTACTGTCTTCTGGCGGCTGGCTGAAGACATTCCCAAACCCTTGTATACGGCTCTGACCATTACTTCGATTGCACTGCCACTCTTGTTGTGGTGGGCAGTCACGGCCTTTGGCAATATTGATCCCAAATTCTTACCCTCCCCAGCCAAGGTGATGGAGGCATTTGGCCGATTGTGGAGCACCCGCGAACTTCTAAAAGACACTGTAGCAAGTCTATGGCGGGTGGGTTTTGGGTTTCTGCTGGCCGCCCTGCTTTCCATTCCCGTTGGCGTACTAATGGGCAGTTTTCCCAGCATTCGGGCCTTGCTGGAGCCTCTTTTTGGCTTAATCCGCTATATGCCTGCCCCCGCCTTTATCCCCCTTCTGATCCTATACCTGGGGATTGGCGAAGAACCCAAAATCACGCTTATTTTTGTTGGGGTATTTTTCTTCAACTCCCTGATGGTCATGGACACGGTGAAATTTGTCCCCAAAGATCTGATTGAGGCCACCTACATGTTGGGTGGAAACCGCTGGTCAACCTTGACCCAAGTGATTCTGCCCCACGTTCTGCCTGGGGTCCTCGACTCCTGCCGGATTAACCTGGCAGCCGCCTGGCAACTGGTAATTGTCTCAGAACTGATCGCCGCAACGGAAGGTTTAGGTCGCCGCATCAGCGTTGCTGGACGATTTCTTAAAACTGATGAGATCTTTGTTGGACTCATCGTCATCGGGGTCATCGGTTTAGCGTTTGACCTGCTATTCCAGTACCTGCTGCGCGTTACCTGCAAATGGGCCAGCCAGAAGAGGTAGGAGGTAAGAAATACCAGGCCATCCGTGGGAAGGCGGACCTCCCCCTTTCCTCCTTTCTCTCAACACTCACATCCTACGGAGACTGAACGATGTTTTTGCAAATTGACAGTCTAAACAAACACTTTCCTACCTCAAACGGTACGTTGGTGGTTCTGAAGGACATCAACATGGAGATTGAACAGGGCGAATTTATTTGTGCGGTGGGTGCCTCTGGATCGGGTAAATCCACCCTGCTGAGGCAGATTGCTGGGTTGGATAGCCCTACAACTGGAGAAGTCAGAGTAGATGGCAAACGGATAAATGGGCCAGGACCCGATCGCGGGATGGTTTTTCAGCATTACACGCTCTATCCCTGGATGAACGTGCAGGACAATGCCGAATTTGGACTGAGGCTGCAGGGGGTTCCCAAAAAAGAACGGCGGGAACAGGCCAGCTACTACCTGAGCGTAGTGGGATTAACTAAGTTTGCTAAATCCCTACCCAAGGAGCTTTCGGGTGGGATGAAACAGCGGGTCGCGATCGCCCGTGCCCTCGCTTCCGAACCCAAGGTTTTGCTGATGGACGAACCCTTTGGCGCACTGGATGTTCATACCAAAGAGTCGATGCATGAATTCATGCTCGACCTCTGGGAACGCACAGGCATCACCGTGTTCATGATTACCCACGATGTCGAAGAAGCCGTTTTTCTCTCTAACCGAATTTATGCGTTGGGTGCCCGGCCTGGCACAGTCAGAAAGGAAATTGTGGTTAGATTGCCCGAACGCAGCCATGCGGTGAAACGGCACTCCGCCTTCCATGACTATCGGGATGAGTTGATGGAACTGCTCCGCAAACATGGGCAAGAAGCCTTGGCGGTCGCAGCCTAGGGGTCTGTCAGGCAGCTCTTGAGGCATGAGCACTCCTCAAAACCCTCTTAAAAATTGGTTCTTCTAGATTTTAGGAACCCAGCAAGGTTCTTTGGATGGGCAATCAGGGCAATCAGTTAGCGATCCGCTGCCTATCGGCCCCAGCTCTTCCCCTGCCTCCTTAGCCCGTGTCTGTCTGAAGATACATTCGTTTTTCCCGCTTTTTGAGCCAAAATGAAGAGATCTGATTGATAAGCTGCTCCGATAAATTTCCTGCGTCGCATGGATGACTCACCGCTTGCCAAAGATGAGGCTTTTGGCATTGTTCCAATCTTACCCACAGAGGAAGCCTATCAATTTCTGCTGATCCAGCATCATGCAGGGCATTGGGGGTTTCCCAAGGGGCACGCAGATCCGGGAGAGTCAGCCCTGGAAGCCGCCTGTCGTGAATTTCTAGAGGAAACAGGGATCTCCGACTATCGAGTAGTAGGCGATATCTCTTTTTTAGAAAGATATACTTTTACCCGCAGGCGGCAGAAGTTTGAGAAAACAGTACTTTACTTCCCGGCCTTCGTCCATTCCCCAATCGTAAAATGCCAGAAGGAAGAAATTCGCGCCTATGCATGGGCAGACTTTGATCGGGCGATCGCCCTGATGAGCTTCAAAGGGGGCAAACGAATCTTAATCGCTGCCCAGCAATATCTACAGAATGGGCTTTCCCAGCCAATGAAGTCGATCGGTTAACGATCAATGGAACGATCATTTTTTAGACGTCCTGACAAAACTGATCGGTTTTCAACAAAATCTCGCCATATTCAGGCACCCAGGCAAGCCACCGATTTTCTGAACACTGACAGAGAAGCAAGGCTTCGTAAGCGCTAAAAGGACTGGGAAGCTCTAACAACTTAACCCAGGCAGGCAGAGTGAAATTTGGCTGGGGCAAAATAACATTTTCCTGGGAAGGAAAAACCTCACAGGGAGCGCAGAAAGCCCATTCCAACCTTTTCCGGTCCAAATAAAAACGAAATTCTGTCTCAAGCTTCATTGCCAGTTCCTAAGGATGCTGCACCTGCAACTGGGATAAAACCAGGCGCAAAAATCTGTATTCCGTATTCTATGATACAGAAATTTGTCTGATGTTCGTCGTCTATGTTTGACAACTTTACATATATAGCGGTTTGCACTTGGGTGAAGTACAGAAATGTGAGGTACAGTGAGGGTGCTTCGCGCCCCACTGTACCTCTCACCCTTGAAAAGGGCTCTAGCAGTCCTAAACCTTTTGTGAACAAGCAGAGTGGTGCACGCCTTTCCCGGCGGGAAAGGCGTGCAC
>JBAUTA010000555.1:0-2755 GCA_049581985.1 Kovacikia sp. | reverse complement strand
GAGTAGGGGGGGTGGATTCTAGCATATCGAACAAAATAAGCAAATCGAATCTTTACCATTAGAAACTCTTTTATGCAACATCTCTTGACGTTTTGTAACAATTTAGTTTACATTAATTTACATAAAGATACGAAACGACACACGAGGAGAAACACCATGTATACCGTTAACCAAGAAGGTCTGCTGAACAACTACGCAACCGAGCCTGAGATTTATTACGCCGAGTTCCCATCTCCTGAGCAACAACGGCGCTATGCGTTGCAAGGTGCGATCGCCACACTATTCGTTACCGCGCTGATTCTGACTTCCTTTGCGGTTGGCTAAGCATTCTTGATTGCGCCAGAGTCGGTTTGAATCATCTCCTTTCTTCAGGATGGTTCTAATGCTGGACACTGATTGCTGAATGCCAATCGCTGAATGCTGATCGCTAAATGCTTGAGTCCAGTCGTGTTTTCCTGTTAGTCACCCTGTTCTGCAACGTAAATTAGGAGGTTTGAGATGTTTGCACCATTTATCGTTTTGTTTCGTCGCTGGTTAGGAGATAGTCGCTTCGTGCGTCTGCGGGGGCAGGGAATTGCACTCCATGCGAAAATGATTACACAATTCTGCGATCGTTTTGGGATCGATCGTACCCAGCGGCAAAGTATGATTCGCTTGGCTCGTGATAATGGTAAGCGTTTGGGTTTATTGGCTTAATTTTTAGACGGTTCAATTTTTCTACTTTTTGGCAACGCGGGTAGAAGCGGCTATTCTGGTCACAGTGCGATCAATCGTTCTCTGGATTGGGAAAGTCGGTAGGAGTGAACCTGTGCAAAGTTACGATCTCATTGTTTGTGGAGCGGGACCCGCAGGGGCAATGGCTGCTACGACTGCTGCCCGCAAGGGGCTGAAGGTTGCCCTGATTGAGAAGTATCCCCTTCCTCGGCATAAAACCTGCGGTGGTGGGACGCCAATGGTAATGCAGGATTTCCTCTACGATCTGGCACCAGAGGCATTTGTTGAGTGCAATGTGCTTCACATGCGCCATACCTGGAACTTTGAAGATGCCGTTCTGGGCGCAGTGAATCCTCCCGGTTCAGACAGAAAGCTCTCGCTCTGGATGGTGCAGCGATCGGTCTTTGATGCTGCCCTCACCCAGCAGGCGGTTCGGGCAGGCGCGGAACTGTTTGATGGGGTTGCCGTTCGTTCTATTCAGGTCATCGGCGATCGGGTCAGGGTTAATGCCCGTTTCACCAAGGCTATGGGCGGTGTGGAGAAGGGTGGAGAGTTGATTGCAACTGCCCGCCATGTCATCGGTGCTGATGGCGCAAATGGAATTGTGGCTAAGGCAGCAGGGCTACGCCAGAAGCGATCGATCGCGTTGGGAATGGAGGTAGAGTTGCCCCATCAATGGGGTACGGGGCATCCAGACTTGCGACCCGAAATTCTTCATCTTGAGTACGGGGCAGTGCGTCGGGGGTATGCCTGGGTTTTTCCCAAAGCCGATCATCTGAACGTGGGTGCTGGATTATTTCGCCCCCACCAGAACGATACTCGGAATGACCATCAGGTGCGAGAGGAGTTGCGTCAGGCAATTTTTGCCTATTTAGATGCCCTACAACTGGAGTATGATCCGGCTCAGATGAAGTTCCACGCCCATCCGCTGCCGATCTGGTGCGGCAAGGAGCAGGTTGGCACGAGGGATGGAAGAATTCTGCTGGCAGGAGATGCGGCAGGGCTGATCAATCCTCTGTTTGGCGATGGCATCCTGCATGCAGTCAAAAGTGGAGTGATTGCAGCAACCTGCGTTGTGGATGGAACTGCCCAGGACTATAGCGCTCTCATTCATGCCGAGTTTGCCAGCAGCTTTGACCCTGCCCGCAGACTTGCCAGCATTTTCTACCAATATCCCCATACCTTCTATCAAAACGTGGTCAAGAACGAAAGGGCTACGCGGGTTGCAACCCAATTGATCTCCGGAGAACTGCGCTTTAGCAAGATCTTTGGGCGAGTGCTGCGGCGTATTGGGCGATCGATCCTTGCGAACCTTTTGCCATCGTGGAAAAGCCTCCATCCCTAGCAAAAGCATTTCCCTTGCTCCAGAACCTTTACACTGGGAGCTATGGCATCTGGAATTCAGGCATTACCCGAAGACGTTGTGCATCTCATGGCGGCGGGCGAGGTGATTGACTCGCTGGCGGCTGTGGTTCGAGAACTCGCTGAAAATGCCCTTGATGCAGGGGCAACTCGCATCAGCATTGCTATTTATCCTGAACAATGGCGGATTCGGGTAGCGGATAATGGAATTGGCATGAGTTTGGCAGATCTGCAGCAGGCTGCCGCCCCGCATAGTACGAGCAAGATTCGCGGTAGCCGCGATCTTTGGAAAATCAATAGTCTGGGCTTTCGCGGCGAAGCGTTGTATAGCCTGTCCCAACTAGCGGGCCTGGAAATGATTAGCCGCTCCATCAACAGTGATGAAGGTTGGTGGATGGCATACAACGCTCAGGGCCAGCCGATCCAGATAGAACCCGCTGCCATTGCCCCCGGTACGATCGTGACCGTTAGTGATATCTTTGCCCCCTGGTCTGCTCGGCGAGAGGGGTTACCCCCCCTGGCGCAGCAACTCAAAGCGATCCAAACCGTGATTCATCAATTGGCGCTTTGCCATCCCCACGTTACCTGGCAGTTGCAGCAAAATGATCGCGATTGGTTCAACCTGGGGATGGGTAAAACCGCCCGTCAAATTCTGCCCCAGATCCTGCGAGATGTTCAA
>JBAUTA010000554.1:0-3313 GCA_049581985.1 Kovacikia sp. | reverse complement strand
GTGCAGTTGCCCAGCAGGAGTTAGGAAGGTGCAGACATATCAGCAGATATGTCATCCCAATTTAAAGAATAAAAGTTGCAGTTGGGGGTGGGGGGGCGAAGCCCCCAGCCAGGGGTTTCCCTCCTGCCCCCATTTCTATCTGTCGTGGTTGCTTTTTAAATTGGGATCAGTAGCTGGGGCAATTAAACTAAAGATGAGTTTTAGATGGGGAGGGGGTGGAACCCAGATTGGGAGAGTACGCCCGTATAGACTGGAAACAGCAAAGTCCGAATGAATGCTGCCCATGGGTGAAGGCAATGCCATTAACGACTGTCAAATGGACCCTTAAAGACTACCACCGCATGATCGCTGCGGGTATCCTGGACGATCGTCGGGTTGAACTGTTGAAAGGAGAAATTGTCGAAATGGCAATAGAAGGGGAGCCTCACGCTTATGGCAGCAGTGAGGCAGGAGAATATCTGGCAGGTTTAATGGGCGATCGCGCTAAAGTCCGTCAGAGTCATCCGATTATCTTACCCAATGACTCCGAAGCAGAACCGGACATTGCCGTTGTTCAACGGCAATAAATTCCTACGATCTACGACCTGGCTGCAACGCCTCATTTCTTTGGGCTATTTCCAGGTTTCTCTGAAACCAAGTCCAAATAGGCGTTAGCAAAACGCTGGCCTATGGTTTGATAACTTTCGGTTGTGAAATGAACATAGTCCATCAATGCTAAATCATCGGTTGTAATCATCCGGGAGAACGGCAGCCGAACGTTTTGCTGCTGCTTTTTGACAACGGCCCAATTTTTGAACCTGTCTGGCTCTGTATTCGTGCCGATTTGGGCTAAAACGATAGGTAGCTCCGGCAGGCTCAAATCCCTGCGCCAATCCTTGACAAGAACCGCAAATTCTTCAGCCCAGCGATTTGGTAAAAATGTTCGGTCTGGGGCTTCCCTGGGGTCTACCGTATCAATTTCTCCCTGAAAGAAAAGGATGCCCGTAACCCTGCCCATGGCCGAAGCCGCCCGAACCCGCTTTAAGCAGGACCCATAAAGCGTTGTATCATCCAGGTTTCTTCGCCATTCGGCGATCGAAGCCCCCCCCTTAGCACAAGGTATGAGCCCGATTACCCTGTTGGGATTTTTTTCCAAAAGAGTGCTGGCAAACGACATCGAAGGCCCGAAGCCTGCGAGTTTATCTTCAGACACCCTGTCAACCTGATTGGTAGGGTCATCTACCGGCTCTTTTGCCAGTTTCCAGCGATAATCGTTACCAAACACATAGACTCTTGGATCCGTACTCGTTCCTGACTGGGGAAGATCACCAAGGCCGGACATATTCGACTGCCCTGCCAGGATAAACAACTGCAGGTTACCTTGATGCTCTTTAGAAATACTGCTTTCACCCATTTGTGACTGCTGGGGTTGAGAACTTGCGCCAAGTTTGACGCCGATTCTTTTGAGGAAGCCGACGCCATAACCTTTCTCTAAAACAACACCCGATGCTATGCCCACGGTGAAGGCAACCGCAACTATCCCAACGTATGATTTCTTGAATTTCATTGCCCTTGGGTGTTTCAATGGACTGTCACAACAAGTATATTGCTCTGGTCAGAAAGCTTAGGGCAGAAACAATTTGCCTACGCCTTAAGCTGAAAAAACTTTTTAGCGGCATTGCCTGAACGAATCTGGCAGCGGCGATCGCTTTCAATTGCGGATCAACCAGCAAATTAGGAGGGTAAAGTGAAGCAGCAGATGGGTGAGACCCATTTCCCGGATTGGTTTCTTGCTGCCCATTAGCTAATGTCTGTGCAATCGCTAAAGTCTGTGCAATCGCCTTTTCAACAGAGACTACTTGCTTCCGTATTAAGCTAAATGGCTCAAACAAATCTTTTGATGAATTTAACTCGTTTAAAGCAGAGCGTGAGCGCAATAGCACCTACCAGAGTAATGAGAAAAGCCGTAAGACTCTGCAAGGCTGGAACCGCTTGAATAAAATGCCCAATCCAAGGAAGGTCGCCTAAAGGGAGTGGCCTTTTGAATATAAAGAAAACATGGAATCCATAGATGCCCAAAGAGCATTGGGAAACAAATAGGATAGCCGCCGAAGCCTTGTGCTTTATAAGCAATGCAAGATATAGAAGCAGCCAGGAGCCAAACACAAGAGAAAGCCTCATGTAATGGTCTAAGGGTGCCTGGTCTACTTGAATCAGAAGGCCATTACTTGTCAAGATCCACTCTAACGAAAAGAATAGGACTGTTAAAGTCAGTAAGCCGTATAGCTTCCGTTTCAGAAATTTGGTTGAATTCCCCAGCTTTCCTTCACTGTATTCTTGCATGGTAATCGCTGCGGTAAACGCATAGGGCAAGAAATTAAGCGGATTATAATCCCACCCAGCGAGGTGATTCAACACGGTCAGGAGTGAGGATTGCATTCCTGTAGCTTTAATGATTGGCTCGATCGTCGCAAAAGCAAAAACCAAAAGTGAGGATGCGATAAGTAAGGAGTAGCTGATACTTTTCCTGACTGATGGCTTCTCCAATCTATTGAGCAATAAAGTTAAAAGTTCAGCAACTACGGTTACAAAAATCAGGGAGAAAAAGAAGAAATAAGGTGTGCTGTGACCACTCACAATAAATAGAACAAGGCTCTTTACTGATGAAAGGGTATCAGTTACTACATTAAACTTGCCCACAAATAAAATATCAAATAAAGTGATCGAAATAACCCAAAAAAGGTAAAGCGATACCAGTCTGGGAAGACGTCTTTGGATGAAATAAACAAAACCCTGGTTTTTACTCTTTGCGTAAAAGATAAAAAGGGAAATCTGTAGAAAAACTGGGACAGCGAGAGCACCGACCATTCCACTTAGCAAATAATCGCCCAGCACATTCGTTAGAATGCTTGGTGCTAGTAATTTAGGAATATAAAAGATCTTTGTTTTGTATCCAACGATCACGATCGAAAAGATGGCCCGCAGGATATCAAATCCTTCAAATTTTTGCTCTTTCTTTTCAATACGGTAGGATTCAATTCCCTGAGAGAAACTATTAGGAGTGAATGAACGGTCCATAGAAATTAAGCTATAGTTTGTAGAATCGATCGCGTAGTAATTCTGTAACCCATCTAATCCAATATCGCCTACTCAAAAAAAATCGTCAAATCCGCTCGGCAAAACTCCACAAAACATATCAACACGCTATAGGATTAGCGCACCGATGAGCAAGGTAGACAAGGGCAAAATTGCTGAAATTAGTCCACCTTTCTGCCAGTTTAAGAATGTTTCGAGGTGTGTCAAGTCAACAATTGATACTTTATTGATGCTTTAA
>JBAUTA010000553.1:0-3777 GCA_049581985.1 Kovacikia sp. | reverse complement strand
CCAGTGGTACGATGTCAAAGTTTGCGCGAATAGTGCGATCGCCCCTAACCTCTGTGCTGACCTGCGCCGTCAAAAGCAATTTCGCTGCCCAGATGGCAACATCCTCCGTCGCGAAAATCTGGATTCTGACAGTTCCAGCATTCGTACATTGATTTCTAACCAATCGAGTCGCGTCGTGCTGTTCAAAATTAGCGACGAACTGTATCGCTTGCAACCTGGGGAACGACAACGCTTCCGCCGTTCTTCAAGCAATAGTTTCAGTGTGTACTACAACGGCGACTGTGTTGACTGTAAGCCTATACGATCCACGTTGGTCCCACCAGGCAAACGTTTAAAGTTTGTCGATCGCGGCAAAGGTCCAGCGGGTGATCGGGTTGAACTTGTAGACTATCCCTTCCCCTATGGACAAGTTGGTGATGAGTAGGTTCCGGGGGGCACCCCGTCCTAACCCATAGCCGTAGCCCTATAGCCCTTTTCAAGGGTGGGAAGTACAGTGAGGGTGCTTCGCGCCCCACTGTGCCTCACATTTCCATACTTTACCCAAGTGCAAACCGATTAGGCCAGCAGCTCATTGAGGCGATCGACATTCTTCCGCACCGACTCAGCAGAGGTATGCAGCGCAGCCAACTCCGCATCGGTTAGATTCAGTTCCAATATGCTTTCCACCCCCTGGCAACCAAGGCGGGCAGGCACGCCGATAAAAATATCCTTCAGCCCATATTCGCCCTCAAGGTAAGCGGCCACTGGCAGCAGCCGCGTCTGGTTGAGCAACACCGCCTCTACCATGACGCTGGTGGAAGAAGCAGGAGCAAAGTATGCGCTGCCCGTCTGCATCAATTCAACGATTTCGGCCCCGCCATTGCGGGTGCGTTGCACCAGCCGATCGATCGTGGCAGTATCCAGCAAATCAGTAATGGGAACCCCACCAACCGTGGTATAGCGCGGTAAGGGCACCATTAAATCTCCGTGGCCACCCAAAACAACGGCTGTAATATCGGTGACGGAAATTCCCAATTCCATCGACAGGAAGGTTTGAAAGCGAGCAGAATCCAACACGCCTGCCATTCCCATCACCTGACGGGGGGGGAGGCCGCTGGCTTTCCAGGCAATGTAGGTCATCACATCCAGGGGATTGGTGACAACAATCAGAATGGCGTTGGGGGAATAGGCGATCGCCTGCTTAGCCACATCCTGCACAATCTTGCCATTGGTTTTCATCAGGTCTTCCCGGCTCATGCCCGGCTTGCGCGCGAAACCAGCGGTGATGACGACGACCGTGGAACCTGCCGTATCAGCGTAGTCGTTGGTGCCCAAAATCAGGCGATCGTGCCGCTCAACTCCCCGCGCCTCCATTAAATCCAGGGCCAGCCCTTGAGGCCGCCCCTCGAGCACATCCAACAGCACCACATCCGCCATATTTTTTTCTGAAATGCGTTGTGCCAGAGTGCTGCCAACATTACCAGAGCCAATGATAGAGACACGGGCAGTGGCACACGCTACGGTAGGAGGACGGACGACCATGGGATTTGACCTGATCTGAAATGGTTTGCAGAAAACGATTTTGACGCTAAAAGCTAATAGGAGGTCTTATATAGCCATTATGAACTGTGCTTACCGTCCCTGTATGAAAATGCAAAGGAAGGTTATATCCATCTGGGATTTTGAATTGGCGATTTTATCCCAGTGCTAATCCCCATTTAAAAAACAACCACTAAAAGCAGCCACTAAAAGCAGCCACTAAAAAGCAACCACTAAAAAGCAACCACTAAAAAGCAACCACGGCAGATGGAAACGGGGTGTAGGAACTCTCGCTGTGAGCGCTGAGCCGAACGGTGGAACCCCTGGCTGGGGACGAAGCCCGCCCACCCCCATCTGCGACTTTCATTTTTTAAATTGGTATTACTTCAAGGCTTCCAGCAGAACAGCGATCGCCCGGTCCTTTTGGGGGTCGGCTCCCTGGGCATACTCCAGGGAAAAGGGGACGACGACATCGGGAATGACGCCCTTACCTTCCAGGCGCTGATTCCCATTCACATAGACATTGGCAACGGCAAGATACAGCAGACTGCCATCTTTCATCAGAAAGGGAGTTCCCGCAACCACTGCGCCTGCCGTTTTGGTGCCTACCACAGGTCCAATTTGGTATTGCTGAAAGCCAAAGGCCAGAATTTCCTTGGCGCTGCGGCTACCCTCGTTTACCAGCATCACAACAGGCTTATTCCACTGGGCATAATTTGTGGATGGTTTGCCACTTCTCGGAATGCTGGTGATGTTGAGATCTCGCTGTTTTGAGTAAATATTCAATGCGGTTAGGGGTGCGCCGCCCCAGCCCTCCCGTAAATCTAAAACCAATCCGTCCGCATTTTTGAGCCGACCGTAGATCAGATCTTCCTCCAACTGTTGCTGATATTGGTCTCCGGCATAGGACCAGATGTGCATATAGCCAATGCGTTTGCCGTTTTGCTGGATAACCTGGGTACTCGCCCGTTGAGCCTCCAGAAACAGGGTGGTGGCATCTAGCATTTTGGGTATGACTGAAATATCCCGCTGCCCCCCTGGCGCAGGCGATCGCAGAATCCGCAGGGTCACCTTTTGACCGGCCTTGCCTGAGAATGATTGAATCGGATGGAAGGGGCGATCGTCCGCACTGATTAACTGATCACCCACCTTCAGCCCCGCCTCAGCTGCCGGACTGCCATCTAGAATTGCACGAATAAAGGGTTTGCCCTTGATGGTTTGGGTGGTGATGCCAATGCCGCTGTATTCAATTATGTCCTTGGGAAAAAATGGCTTTAGGGACTTTCGAAAGTCGGACGATCGTGGCGCAAAGATGCCCAAAATTTGATAGTAGGCGGGTTCCTCGGGAATGTAGTAATGGGTGTGGGAGGTGTTTAACTGACCCAGCATTTGATTAATCACCCCCGCAAATTCTTCCTGCGATCGCGCCTGGCTGGCTTGCCGCTCGTAGGTTTTCCGAACGGCTTGCCAATCGACTCCATTTAGCTTAGGGTCGTAGAAATAATCATTAACGGTTTGCCAGATCTGCGCAAATACCTCCGTCTGCGTCCGATTCGTCGCTGGCAGAACTGGCGAGACTAGACCGTAGAGAACTAGCAGCGACATGCTAAGTAAAGTGGCGATCGCCCAACTACGCCTGGGGAACCTTAATCGTTTCATCTTAATTTTGGGAGGCAGGAACTTTACCGACGGTTTCCCGCCCATGAGGTTCCCACAGATTTGTCATATCAGGCCCCGCCGGAATAATGCCGCTGGGATTGAGCGGAAACAGGTTGCCGTAGTAGTCCTGCTTGATCGCCTCTAGATTACAAGTATCGGCAACACCCGGAAGCTGGTAGAGGTCGCGTAAATAGGCCCCCAGGTTGGGATAGTCGCAGATTCTGCGGCGGTTGCACTTAAACAATCCGTAGTAAACTACATCAAACCGGAACAGGGTAGTAAACAAGCGCACATCAGCCAGCGTCAGACGATCGCCCCCCAGGTAACGCTGGGTTTCCAGGGCTGCTTCAATTTCGTCTAACGTGGCGAATAGAGCCTGACAAACGTCGTCATAGGCTGCCTGGGTTTGCGCAAAACCACAGCGATATACGCCATTGTTAACTGCGGGATAGATTTTCTCATTCCAGAGATCGATGGTCTGCCGCAGGTCTTCTGGATACAGGTCAAGCTCAGGGTTGCTCGCGAACTCATTGAAGGCTGAGTTCAAGATCACAATGATTTCCGCACTCTCGTTGTTGACAATCGTTTTTGTCTGGGTGT
>JBAUTA010000552.1:0-3378 GCA_049581985.1 Kovacikia sp. | reverse complement strand
CCCAGCCAGGGGTTCCACCCCTGCACTCCGTCCCCGATCTGCCCTGTTCGCTATTTAAATTGATATAAGCTTGGGAAAGTGAACCTTTCTTAACACCATTCGGTCTTATCTTGTGAGTAAGCAAGGGACTGCACTCAACTCAAGGCAAGAAGTCTCAGGTGGCGTTCAGGCTGGTGCATAAAGCTGGGTTAACATGCACAACAGCTCGCAGGGGAGAAACTAGTGAAAGACCTGTTCAAAAGTGGGATAGCCAAGTGGGCGGCGGGGATACTCGTTCTGGCGCTATTACTTGGAGGAGGCTACGTCGCGTACAGTCAAATCACCACCGCTCAGCGAAGAGAACTCAGACGTCAGGTACAGACAGCAACCGCAGAACGGGTGAGTTTGCCCGTCACGGTTTCGGCGAATGGGATTGTGCAACCAGCCCAATTAATTAATGTCAGTCCCAAGAATTCAGGGCTTTTGAAGGAACTGCTGGTGAAGGAGGGCGATCGCGTCCAGCAAGGTCAAATTCTGGCTTATATGGATGAATCTGACCTGCGGGGACAGGAAACCCAGGCAAAAGGACAGGTTGCTAACGCTCAAGCCAACCTGGACAAAACGATCGCGGGCAATCGTTCCCAGGATATTGGGCAGGCAGCAGCACAACTGGCAAACGACAAAGCAGCGTTACGGTCAGCCGAAGAAACATTCCGGCAAAACCAGCAGTTGTTCAATGAAGGAGCCCTTGCCCAGCGGGATCTGACGACTTCCCGGGCCGCACGCGACCAGGCGGCAGCCCAGGTGGCCAAATCGCAGCAAGCCCTGGATTTACAAAAGGCGGGTTCGCGTCCAGAGGATATTACCGCCGCCCGGGCCCAAGTGGTTACCGCCCAGGGACAACTGCAAACGATTCAAGCACAAATCAATGACACCATTATTCGTGCTCCCTTTAGTGGGGTTGTGACCCAAAAATATGCCGATCCCGGTTCCTTCGTGACACCCACAACTTCCGCCAGTACGGTAGCATCGGGCACCTCTTCTTCGATTCTGGCGTTGGCTTCAATCAATCAGATCAACGTCAATGTGGCTGAGGCCAATATTGCCCAAATCAAAGTGGGGCAATCGGTCAAAATTGAGGCGGACGCTTACCCTGGAAAAACGTTTAGCGGCAAAGTCGTTCAGGTTGCGGCCCAGTCAACAATTACGCAGAATGTCACCAGTTTTGTGGTTAAAACGTCCGTTACCGATCCACAAAATTTACTCCGTGCGGGGATGAGTACCCATGTGGATTTTAATGTAGGGAATCTGAACAATGTCCTGGTGATCCCAACCGTTGCGATCGTCCGGCAGGATGGAGCCAGTGGCGTATTAGTATTTGGCGGAGAACAGGGCAATCGCCGCCGCCAGTTTCGTCCAATTAAGACAGGGGTCACGGTTGATGACAAGACTGTGGTGCTCTCTGGCCTGGAAGCGGGAGAACGGGTGTTGCTCAGCTTTCCCCAGGGCGATCGCCCCCAGGGAAGAACGCCTTCCCTGTTGCCGGGGATGGGAATGGGCGGCGGGAGTCGCGGCGGCGGCGGTGCTAGTGGCGGCGGGCGGACGCGTTAGGAGAAAATTTGATGGCACAGTTTACTCGCATTCGTCCGCCCAGGGTTTCCTTAGTTGAAGTTCTGACTATGTCAGTGGACGCCCTCTGGAGCAATCGACTGCGGACCTCACTAACCATGCTGGGGGTAATTATTGGGATTGCTTCCGTGATCACGGTTACCTCTGTGGGGCAGGGAGTTCAGCAGGCAACCCAGCAACAGATTCAAGCCCTGGGCACCAACGTGTTATTGGTAACAGCGGGTGTGGCGCGCAGCGGCGGAATTAGTCAGGGAGGTGGGAGCGCTTCGACCTTGACCTGGCAGCAAGCCCAGGCGATCGCCAGGCAGGTGCCCGCGGCCAAAGGCGTAACCGCATTCTTGCAGCGGGGGGTGCAGGCAGTTTACGCCGGACAGAATACTTCAACGACACTGGTGGGAACGGACTTGAATTACCCGGATGTGAAGAATATCCATCCCCAGGAAGGACAATTTTTCGACCAGAAAAGTTTAGCCAGTGCCAGTCCCGTCGCTGTGCTGGGGAGTGGCGTTCGGGATGAATTGTTTGGGCCGGGTGGACCAGCGATCGGGGCGAATATCCGGGTTCAGAGCGAACGCTATAACGTCATTGGGGTAATGGAGTCGAAGGGATCGGTCGGCGGTCAAGACCAGGACGATCGGATATATGTTCCCCTAACCAATATGTCTGCCCGGATTGTGGGCAACAATGCGATTAACGGGGTCGCCATTAGCGGGTTCTGGTTACAGGCCAGTGACGAGGCCCAAATGGATGCAGCCCAGTTTCAGGTCACCAACCTGCTGCGAATTTTGCATAATATCTACCCACCCCAACCCGATGATTTTCGAATCACCAATCAGGTGGACATTATCAATGCCTTCAGCAATATTGTGGGGTTGTTCACGGTCATGGTCAGCGCGATCGCAGGCATCTCCCTGGTTGTCGGAGGCATCGGCATCGCCAACATTATGCTGGTTTCCGTAGTCGAACGAACGCGAGAAATTGGCGTCCGAAAGGCGATCGGAGCAACCAACAGCATCATTCTGAGTCAATTTTTAACCGAAGCTGTCCTGGTTTCGATCGTCGGTGGTGCAGTCGGGATTGCCTTTGGGATTGGCATTGCCTACGCCGCAGCCACGGCATTCCAGTTTCCCTTTGTGATCTCAATTTGGTCAGTTGTAATTGGATTCGGTCTTTCTTTCGTGATCGGCCTGTTAGCTGGCGTCATCCCCGCCCGCAATGCAGCGCAGTTAGATCCCATTGCCGCCCTCAGAAGTGAGTAGGTGATAGGTGTCACGCAGTTGAGTTTTGAGTTTTAAGTTTCAAGATTTCCCCCCCTCCCTATCTCCCCCTCTCCCCCCCTTCCCTATGGCAACCATGATCTGGATGGAAAACATTACTAAAACCTATCGCTTAGGTGATATTGATGTTCCCGTTTTGAAGGGCATTGATCTGGCGATCGAGGAGGGGGAGTTTGTTGCAATCATGGGCGTATCGGGTTCTGGAAAGTCTACCTTGATGAACATCATTGGATGCCTGGATCGTCCCAGCAGTGGACATTATGTTCTAGAGGGCAGAAATCTAACAACGCTGAACAATGATGAACTGGCATTTATCCGCAATCAACGGATTGGGTTTGTGTTTCAGCAGTTCAATCTGTTACCCCGTTCAACGGCGCTTGATAACGTCATACTGCCGATGGTCTATGCCAATGTTCCCCAACAGCAGCGACGCAAGCGGGCAGCCGAAACGCTAACCAGAGTTGGGTTGGCAGACCGCCTTGCTAACCGTCCA